>NZ_PNRJ01000007.1:0-124260 GCF_011174885.1 Staphylococcus sp. 191
TTGTAATACTATATAATCAACTAAATAATATAAGTAATTATAACGTTTTCCGAATCTATTGATGAATGCTATTTTTTAATGCATTTCTCGATATGTGAATATGTATTGTATTTACAGGTTCTTACATATGTAGTGAATAGGTTTTTAAATACGTTAGTTATAAAGTGATATGAATTGATGAGAAGTGTATAGCTAAAAAAACACTGTAATATCAATTTTTATAAGTGTGGTGTATATTCTCATGGATTGAGGTGACTTATTTATAGATAGATGGGGACTCCATTGTTACAGAGAGTCAGTATTTTAATAATAAACCGCTTCTAATTTATACAACTCTTCCCACAGTCCCAATTAGGCGCTATTTGTCATAATGACATACATTAAAATATTAAAAAGTAACTAATGATTCTATAGAAAATATTAATCAAAATAGATTAATTAAACGGATTTCTTTTGGTTATAAAGATTTCCGTCGTTTTTGCAATTGCATATTTTGTGTTCAAGATTTTATGCATCTAAAGCATATTAGCAGCCTAAAAGTACTTAACTTTCAAATATTTAATATGGTCAGTACGCTTTGATAAAGAGCTATTATCAATATGACAGATAAAAACCGTATTTTTCTTAAAAGACAGGATTAAGTAAACCGTTGCTTAATTTATAGAACTAGATAAACGTGTGAAAACAAGGTGAGTATACTATGCGAAATAACACTAAACCTTGTGATTATTTGAGATTGCCGAAGAATCAACAAATATTAAATTAACAACTGAAAATGAGACAGGCGGTAGAAAGCTTAATGTGTATTATAGGCTGCTCAGCCTTTGTAAGCAAACGGAACTTGTTTTTAGATTTAGCAGGCTATCAGACTACTTATTTGAGTCTCACCGCGCCTAAAGCCAAGTGTAGTATTATTGAATTAAGGGAAACTTTAGTTGTTACATGGTAAAAGATTTAATTATGGTACTTAAAGCTATAGATTACACGAGGAATATAACGATATGTGGTATTTTTTAGTGTGGTGCTAATACCTTTCTTCCGTGATTTAAGGTTGAGACCCCAACCCCGTATTTATACATTACTAATAAAAAACGCGTAAAATCATTCGAATAAAGAAACGACAAAAGTATTTAAATGTCAAGAAAAGTAATAATTAGACTTACAATCTTATTCTTGAGAAAATATTGAGCCCATTAGTGCTAAGGTCATCACAGGTTAGAGGACTGTACATATAAATGTCAAAATAAATATGTACAATTTTGCTTAAATAAGAATGTACAGTTTTATTCTTTTTCTGAAGGGAAATGATTTTTTAATCTATAAGACTTTCCAACGATAGAGACGATTGAGGCATGTTGCAATACGCGGTCTAAAATTGCGTTCGCTATCTTAGTATCTTGGAATACCTCATCCCATGCTTTAAAATTAATATTCGTGGTAAGTATAGTGCTTTTCTTTTCATATCGACGATCAATAACTTGAAAAAACAACTTTGCGTCTTGAACATCAATTGGTAAATATCCGGTTTCATCAATAATTAAAAGCTTGTATTTACTATAATGTTTAAGCCTAGTTTCAAGCCTCCCTTCATTGTGAGCCTTACGTAAATTCTCAATCAACTGCTGACACTTTATAAAGTAGGTGCTATTTCTTTTTTAGCAGCAGCTATACCTAATGCGGTTGCGAGGTGGGTTTTACCCACCCCACTAGGACCTAGAAAAACGATATTTTCTTTGTTTTCTATAAATCTTAAAGACATAAAATCCCTGATTTGCTGTGGATTAATACTCGGTTGAAACTCAAAATCAAAACTACTAAGCTCCTTTTGAAATGGGAATACCGCCACCTTAACCATAGATTGAATCATATTTTTTTCTCTTATATCCACTTCATAGTTCGTAAGCTTAATCAGAGAATCGATAATAGAACCATCATTCCTAATATTAAAATCTACAACTTCATCCAGATGTAATATCATTTGTTTCATTTTTAGATACTCTAAATTATCTAGGAGTTGTCTGTAGTTAGAGTTCGTTTTCATCATTCATACATCTCTCCAATGGCTTTTAAATTTTCTTTCGCTAAATCGTCAATGTCTGGATAATATGGGGATGATAATTGAAGCGCTTCAATATAATGTTCTTCTTTATAATTCAACTTGGCGTTACTTATAGAGTGGCACGCTATCAGCTTCATGTTATAATATACATGTAGTTCATGGTTGAACACTTGTAATTGCACGCGCTTTCCGGCATATTCAGATGGTATTGAATATTGATTTCCTTGAAACGTAATCATATTAGAAGCGTTAACTTTTACATGTTGTCCAATTATTCTATAGGAGTCTCTTACTTTTTCCGTAGGAAGTGGAAGTAAGTGGCTCTTTTCTTTTTCTAATTCAATAATCGGTATTTTTCCCGTACCCTGGTGTAGCTGATAATTTACTCTTTGATTCAGTTTTGAGATATATTCATGAAGCTCAGACAAATTAAATTTGCCTTGATAGGCATGGATTTCATCAAGTAGTTTCATAGAAGCTTCAACCTTACCCTTTGTCATAGTTCTTCCTGCTATACATGGTCGGACTTTTGTTCCCATATCATGCGCGAATTGTTCGAATCGACGATTGATTTGACCTTTACTGAATCTCGTACGGGGCTGATCCATCACTGCTTTCATATTATCTGTGAGTAGTTCTTTAGGAACCCCACCAATCATTTCAAATGACTGGGTTAAAAAAGACTTCAGTATTTCTTGTGATTTTGTGGTTGAAATATTAAAAATTCGAAATCTAGAGTAAGACAGGATTAACATGGCGATATGAACTTCAATGATATTGCCGTCTTTTAACCTAAATTTGATGTTTTCTTTCCAGTCCACTTGTGCTTGAGTGCCTGGTGCTGTTTCGTAACGTGCAACGCTTTTAAGCGTTTTAATTTTAGCCCCGTTTTAAAATAATCATTAAATGCTTTGTGTTTCGATATATAACTTCTAAAAAGTGATTGAGAACACTCTAAGCCATGATTATCTTTGAGATACTGCCATAATACTCTTTTATAATAAAAGGTTTGTGGACTTTCTTCTGATAAAAGTAGTTGAATCACATTGTAGTACTTATCAACTTTTGAAGTTCTTTTTCGAGAACTTGACGGTGTGAAACCTTTTAAGTATTTGTCGATTGTCTGTCTATCTTTACCAAGATCACGAGCTAACTTACTTTTATTGATTTTCATTTTTGCACTCTCCATCATTTCTTTCAGTTTTGGTAAGTTTTGAAAGGCTTGTAATTTTAATTTCTGTATCTATTTTGACTGTATAGTTCATAATTTCACCTCAATCAAATTATGATTAAAACAGTCGTTTTTGTACATACTTATTCAAGCGAGAGTGTACATTTTTAAATTAGCATTTATAATAGATATGGAAATAGAAAATATTGGTGTAAAGATTTCTATGTAGATACGGTTGGCTGATTTTCTCAGTGCCCTTATAAGGGCTGGTCAGTAACAGAAGCTTTCAGCCGAAGAACAAACCACCCATTCACACGGGTGGTTTTGATTTAAATCTATGTTTATACAATATAAGAGAAAAATATTATTTTATAGGAAGGTGAGGCTCATGGTTAGAGCAATACGTATCGTTAATGCTCTGAACTATTTATTTTTAATTTTAGGAATAGTTATTTGTTTAATTTTTACGAAAAGTGTTGGAGACTTATTGATTTATTTTGGCGCAACATCATTAGCTGCTGGTGTATTTTCTGGTTGGCATATTAGCGCCGCAGATACAAAACTGAGAAAAGTTGGGTTAACGTGGTTTATAGTAAATATGGTTAATTTATTTGTTTTGATACCATTGATTATTTTTTTACTATTTTTCGGATTAGGATACTTTTCAGGGAGCAGATAATATGAATAAAATTAATAAAATACTTTTTTCTTTTATCTCTTTGATATTATGTTTTACTTTTATTGTGGAACCAGTTAGCGCAAAGCAAACAGTAATTGACGACGCATAGATAAAAAAGACCAAGAACTTTATGCTGAAATAATACAAGAAATAAACGATATGGAAAAATACATATCTCAAAATAGTTTGGGAGATAAATATGTAAATGAGGATTTGGTTGCTAAAGACAATTTATCAAAGCAAAAGAGAGATTTGCTTAAAGAAATGGTTTTAAGTTACAATCAGATGGCTAGCGATAACCAACAAACAAATTACGCATTTATCAAATATCACGGCAGATAAAGAAAAGCGTAGAGGTGATTCGATCACGAATCATCTCTACGCTATTATTTTGGGATTTATGTCCCAGGCTCTTTTCGATATTATATAGAACGTAAAAAGATAACGAGAATCAGTACCACGTTCATGAGTGATTTGTATTTACTCTTTGATTTCATCTATATTCTTAATAAATCCTTTTATGTTTCGCATATAACCGTCTTTCCAATAGTCTACGGAAACGTAAAAATTGTTGTATATAGCAAACTGAATTTGTTGATTTAAATGTAACACTTGTTCATCAGTCAGCAATGGCTTATGTACTTCATTTTGATTTTCTTCATACTCACTTATCAGTCTGTATTGGTCAGGTATAGTCTTAAAGGGTTGCCATTTAACCATACCTCGATCCTTAGATATTCTGGGGTTAAGATATCGTCTCGGTATTTTTCTGTAATCAGTTTCATATTGATATTCTGGTGGTAAGTTTTTATCAATCATGGTGGCACCTCAGAATATATTATAGAACTTATGTTCGGTTTGCATAAAATGAAAATAACTAATTGTGATACACCTCGTTAAAATTAGTTTTTACTTGTAAATTATTAAAAACAACTAAAAATAATTATTTATTTGTGATAGAAATCACTGAAATGAATTTAAATAAATGGGATAATTTATTTAGGTGGTAAACAATGAAAAGTAAAAAAATGGTAATTTTGGAAGTTGTAACTGCTTCATGTACAACTATCTTTTTGTTTGTTGTTTTTGCTATAGTGTTTTCAATATTATTGGGGCAAAGACTTGAATATATTTCTGGTACTTCCTTGTCAATGCTGTTGGTTTTCTTGTTATTACCGGCATTGACATATAGAAAGTTCAATTTGCCTATTAAATTTTTTAACAATGTGTTTAACTGGAAATATTTAGTGAGATTAATCTTTTATATTATATTGATTTTTTTGAATTATCAAAATAAAGAATTTCTGGTTGCCATGTTAATAGTAGGTTTGTCAGAGGAGTTTTTCTACAGAAAGATTATTTTAGGTAGATTACTAGAAATTTTCAATGTCTCTACTTCATTAATAATTTCTTCACTCTTGTTCGCAGTTATTTTACATAACTCAGAAAGTTTTATTATAAATATCACATTACGCATGTTTTTAGGTTTAATTTTAGGGGCTATTGCTTACAAAACTAAAGATATTAAAGACACAGTATTTATACATACAATATACAATCTACTAGTTTAAGGAGGATTTTAAAATGAATAAAATTATAATTATGTATGGGATAATGATTGCGCTAATAGCGATAAATATTTCCATATTTCCCAGCTTAAATGTCTTTACTTTTATGTTGATGTTAATAATTATACCTTTGGTGGTTATTATTGTTTTTAATATTTTAATTTTTAGCTCAGAAAAAATAAATCATGTAGCTTTAATTTTAAACACAGTGATTTCAACAGCTTTGCTAAATATTCCTAGCGTGATAAAAAATGACGACATAGCCAAAGTCATAGAAAACTCAAAAAATATACTTTCTGCCGATGTAAAAGTTAGTAATCAATCAAACTCACCATTTCAACTATTTTTTTCATATTTAATACTGTTAGGTATTACTATCGGTATATCTTATTTCGGAATAAACATGCGTGCTAAAAAGATGAGAAAAAGAGGGGAAGATTATGGTCGTTAAACTAAACAAAAATGTCAAACTTCAAACTGTAAATGAGATCCCGATGCTTTTCAATTTGGGTAATAGCTTGATAATAGGGCTTGATAATGAGGGATATTCTTTTATAAAAGGAATGCCATATGAAAAAGAAGAGTTGAATGGGTTTAGCGATAATATTAATTTTCTATTTAAACATATGGAAGGTAATGGCTTTCTTGACGATTATGAGTGTGAAGACGATAACTCTGTTGGTTCAGCGTATTTACATGTAACAAACAGATGTAATTTAAATTGTGTAGGCTGCTACTCAATGAATGACAGCAGAAACATTGCTAAAGACAAAAGTTTAGCTTTCATTAAGAAAGAAGTAGACGAATTAGTAAGACACAATGTGAAGACAATAGTAATATCCGGGGGAGAAACTTTAATTAGAAAAGATATTGTAGATATTTGTAAGTATATAAAAGATAGAGAAGTCAAAGAGTTAATTCTGATTACAAATGGAACTATAGTGAATAATCACGTACTTAAACATCTTAATAAATATGTTGATGAGATTTCAGTCTCTATAGATACTTTTGATAATAAAACAAAGGGATATATTCGTGATGACGGTATTCATGACCGAATAATTAAGAATATAAATAAATTTTTAGAGCACGATTTTAAAGTTAATATACTTCCTACTATACATCAAAAAAATGTAAAGGATATGTATAAATTTAAAGAATTAGCAGATAGGCTTGGTGTTAGTATATCTTTTAGTATGATAACAACTGACAACTCAAATCAATACAGCTCATTAATTTTTAATAAAGAAGGTTTGAATGATTTGTCTATTGCTTTATCAGAACTAAATGGTGTTACTTGTGATGTTAATGCTTATAAAAGTTTAGAAACTAATAAGTCTTGTGGTGTAGGCGATGGAGTTATTGCAATTAGCTCAGATGGAGACATTTATCCATGTCATATGCTTATGTTGGAAGGTATGATCTTAGGCAATTTGAAAGATATTACCTTATCTGATGCAATAGAATCTCAACAAAACTCATTTTTTAAAAACTACATTGTAGACGACTTAAAAGGCTGTAAAAACTGTAATGTAAGGTATTTATGTGGTGGAGGTTGTAGAGCAAGAGCATACTTACATACAGGTGAAAAAGATGGTAAAGACCCTTATTGTGGTTTTTATTATAAATTTTATAACAACTTAATTAAGGAGTTAGAAGAAGCACTATAGGAGGTGATACTATGCTATTTTGTACGAAATTATTTAGTAACAAAAAAGGTTGTGCATCTGGTGGCGTTATAGGAATTTGTATTTCCGCAGGTAAAAATATTAAATCGTGGAGTATTTAAAAGTTTAAAAAGTGAGTGTGCTTTGTGCGCCTCACTTTTTTTAAGAGGTGAGAAAAATGTTGAAAATTACAAATTTAAGTGTTAGTTTTTCAAAAAAAAATATACTAAAGAATATAAATCTAAATGTGAAAACAGGAGAAATAGTTGGGTTAATAGGAAACAATGGAACAGGGAAAACAACACTAATGAAAGCGATACTCGGACTAATAAATTATAATGGTAAAATAGAATTTCAAGGAAGCACAACTTTTCAAAAAAATTCAGTTGAAATGCAACGTATTGGAATGTTGTTACAAGAAGATACATATTTGAATTTAAATGCAATACAAACTTTGAGAATGATTGATATATTAAATAATGCTAGTTTTAAAGAAAAATATACAAGCATTTTAGATGAATATAATTTACCTTATAAAAGAAAAGTTAAAAATTTCTCTTTTGGTATGAAACAAAGATTAAGATTAGCTATAGTTCTAAATTACCCTTATGATTTATTGATTTTAGATGAACCATACGTAGGTTTAGACCCAATAGGAGTCTTAAAACTACAAGAAAGACTGATTGATTTAAGGAATCAAGGTGTGACAATAATAATTTCAAGTCATCAATTATCAGAGATAGATGGCATGTGTGATAGATTTGTTTACTTATCAGATGGAAAATTAACTGAAACAAAAAAATTAATCTCTAAAAAAATTATTTTGACGTATGAAACATTTGATAGCCTAGAACAAATAAAAAGTAGAAAAGGAGTTATTATTAATAACAACGAACTGATATTAAACAATGACACTGAACTGCTGTATGAAGTATTGTCAAAGTTTAAAAAAGAAGAAATGAAAAAAATTGATTTAAAAATCAATCAATACATTGAATAGCAGGAGGGATTCATTATGTTAAAACTCTTACGTTTTGAACTCAATAAGATGGAACATAGTTTAATAACCTTATTTTTACTTTTAATATTACTTTATCCTATTGTTTGGGGGATTATTATAAAAAGTAACCCTAGTTGGCTACAAATAGGAGGGAAAGTTGGAATTACAACTTTTATATTAACGATGGTTCAACTACTTTTTACTTTCAAATTGCACTATATTTTTATTTTGTTCGTATATTCGCAGTTTACAAACCATATCGTGGGAGGACAAATAATATATGAACTTGTACGATTCCCTAATAGAGTTATAAATATAACTGTGAAAATGGTTTTATTAATACTGATACCTTTTTTCTTTGTAACTATATTCAATCTTATTTCGTTTTTAGCGTATAAATTTTTTGTAAAAAATAGTGATATTTATTTAACAGATAAATTTGAAAAAGGTGATTTTTCAGAAATACTAACTCAATCATTTTTCATAGTATTATATTTAATTGTTTTAATGCTAACAATGGTTTTAATATCATTATTTATTAAATCATTTAGCAGTGTTATAGTTGTAATAGTAATTGATATAATTATGTCTGTTTTTCTTAGTATAAAGGATTTAAAAATTTATTTACCTAATTTTGTAGCTTTAAATAGTAATATAGAAGAAATAAGTCGTTTTAATTTGTATATGAACGGTGCAATTGTGTTATCTATTATAGTATTATTGTTTTTATTTATAGTGTTTCGTTACAAAAGATTTAACACATAAGGGGGATTAAATGGGTGCCTTATTAGAATTTATTACAGTTGCCGGTGATACATTAAAATTAAACAAATCGCAAGAAGTTAAATTTGATAATGATGTGATAATAGCTGTAGATGAAGGGGTGTTATTTGTAAAACATTATTATAATAACGGTGAAAGTAGGATAATAAACGTTCTAAAATCAGGCTCAGTACAATATATTGAAAGTTCTTATATGTCAATAAAAGCTAAAAGTAAAATGCGCATGAAAATTATCAACAAAGACTTTTTCAACAGGAATGCAGGAGTAGAAAGTAAAAAAGATTTACGACAGTTGATAACAATTCTTTATTCAAGAATGAACATGACAATAAGAGATACATCTTTTCAAGAGAAGAGCTTAAACTTAATTGCTTGTTTGGTAAAACTTGCAAATACATTTGGATTAGAAAAAGAAAACGGAATATTAATTGATTTAGATTTGACACATAAAGAATTAGCAGAACTATCTATGTTGACTAGAGAAACAGTTAGTAGGAATATGAAGAAATTGTATGCTGATAAATTACTAATCTATAAAAGTAAAAAAATATTCATTTTAAATTTAGAGTGTTTGAGAAGTAAGTTGAAATGTGAAAATTGCCCTAGTATATACTGCGCTTATGGTTAAGTAAGTGCAGTTTTTACGTGAGAAAATAAATTAAAACAAAGACTAACAAGCTGAAAGGATAAATGTAAAATAAATTAAAATAAATTATAATAAATGAAGGAAGTAAAAACGACGAACAAATAGCATGATAATGTATAAATGAGTTATAGCAATACACTTTTCTGTTTGTTTAATATGTTTACAATACAGGAAAGTGTATTTTTTAATGTGGAAGTTCAAGTCTGACTTTAGTGCAGAATATAAAAGATGACCTACTATCTATTTCAAGGCAGACTAGGGCGATGGTAAACTAGATTGACGCATATTTAGGATGTCCTTTATAATGTGTAAATGAGGAAAACGCTACGAATAAAGTGAAAGGAGGCATAACTATGAATATGAGAGCAGAACGTGTTGGTGAACAGATGAAAAAAGAGTTAATGGACATTATCAATAACAAATTGAAAGATCCAAGAGTTGGATTTTTAACAATTACTGATGTTCAACCTACAAATGATTTATCATTAGCAAAAGTTTATTTGACTGTTTTAGGCAATGATAAAGAACGTGAAGATACTTTTAAAGGTCTTGAAAAAGCAAAAGGTTTTATTAAATCAGAAATTGGTCAACGTATGCGACTTAGAATTGTACCCGATTTGCAATTTGAATATGACGCATCCATTGAATACGGTAATCGTATTGAGCAGTTGATTCAAGATTTAAACAAGAGAGATTAACAGCATGCGCTAGAATACGTAGCCTGATTTTCTGAAGGGATCAACGTATTCTAGTTTTTTTGTGAAAAGGAGTAGATGAAATGTACCACGGCATTTTACCAGTAAATAAGCCACGCGGATTAACCAGTCACGATGTCGTTTTTAAGTTGCGTAAAATTCTAAATACAAAGAAAATCGGCCATACTGGCACATTAGATCCTGAAGTGGATGGTGTTTTGCCCGTTTGTATTGGGCAAGCCACAAAGGTCAGTGACTATGTCATGGAAATGGGTAAAACGTATCATGCTGAGGTCACACTCGGTTTATCCACAACGACTGAAGATCAAACTGGTGATGTATTAGAGCAAGTTAGATTACAACCATCCGATATTAATGCTAAGCAAATTGATAAAGTTTTGCAAAAATTTGAAGGTTGGACGACACAGATTCCTCCGATGTATTCTTCAGTAAAAGTAAACGGAAAAAAACTCTATGAGTATGCAAGAAAAGGTGAAACCGTAGCGCGACCGGAAAGAAAAATTTATATTGAACACATTGCACGGTTGTCAGAGTTGCATTTTGAAGATGGAATGATACGTTTTGAAATTGAAGTGACATGTGGTAAAGGAACGTATATCCGTACACTAGCTACAGATATTGGAAAAGCATTAAATGTCCCAGCACATATGTCACGTCTGACCCGAACGGTGAGTGGTGGTTTATCTTTAGAACAAGCCTTAAGTTTGAGTGAAATTGAAATGCTACATGAAGAAGAACGTTTACAAGAAAAACTGTTGCCGATCATCTATGGTCTGAAAGCTTTACCTATATATCAAGTCATGGATGAAGTTTTAAAATTAAAAATTAAAAATGGACAGAAGTTTTTAAAAAATGCATTTGATGTTTCTTTTGACTCCCAAATTGTTATGATAGATGGTGAAACAGGTCGTGTTATGGCCATTTATGAAAGACATCCATCTCGTCAAGAGGAAATAAAGCCTAAAAAGGTTTTTAATTAAAGGAGATTATCGATTATGGAAGTTATTGAAATTACACATCCCATCCAACCTAACCAATATATACAAGAAGATATTGCGTTGGCTTTGGGATTTTTTGATGGCCTACACCGTGGTCATCAAGCACTTTTAGAACAATTAGAAGCGACTGCAAAAGAAAAGGGACTCAAAAAAGCGGTTATGACATTTGATCCACATCCATCAGTTGTATTGAATCCAAAACAAAAAAGAACTACTTATTTAACCCCTTTAGATGACAAAGTTGCTTTATTGGGCGAATATGATATTGATTACTGTCTCGTGGTTAACTTTTCATCGCGTTTTGCAGAAGTATCGCCTGATGAATTTGTTCAGTCTTATTTAGTAAAAAATCATGCACGTGCAATTATTGCAGGCTTTGACTTTACATTTGGTAAATATGGCAAAGGGAATATGGCGATGATGCAAGAATATCAGTCGCAATTCGAATGTATTACAGTAGGAAAAAAAGAATTGAATGATGAGAAAATATCAACGACTGCTATACGAAACGCGTTAAAATCAGGTGATTTAGCAAAGGCCAATGAACAACTTGGATATCGTTATCGTATTAAAGGAACAGTTGTTCAAGGAGAAAAACGAGGCAGAACGATTGGTTTCCCAACTGCCAATATTGAACCGAGTGATGATTACGTTCTTCCTACAAAAGGCGTTTACGCAGTGAGTCTAGTCATTGGTTCGAAAGAAAAAGTGTATAGAGGGGTATGCAATATTGGTGTGAAACCTACATTTCACGAAGATTTGCCTCAAGTCGTTATTGAAGTAAATATTTTTGATTTTGAAGAAAATATTTATGGTGAACGTGTCACTATTTATTGGCATCATTTTATTCGACCAGAGCTGAAATTTGATGGCATAGACCCGCTTGTTGCCCAAATGAATCAGGATAAAGAACGTGCAAAATATTTATTGGCTGTTGATTTTGACGATGAAGTATCTTATAATAGTTAAGTCTATTGATATTAGGATAGAGACCTTTATCTTGGTAGGTTGAGACTCCGACGCCTGACTCAGATAGAGGCACAATTAAAAATTAAAGGAGGAAATTGACAAATGGCAATTTCACAAGAACGTAAAAATGAATTAATTAAAGAATATCGTACACACGAAACAGATACAGGTTCACCTGAAGTACAAATCGCTGTATTAACTGCAGAAATCAGTGCATTAAACGATCACTTACGTATTCACAAAAAAGACCACCACTCACGTCGTGGTTTATTAAAAATGGTTGGCCGTCGTCGTCACTTATTAAACTACTTACGTGACAAAGACATCCAACGTTACCGTGAATTAATTAAATCATTAGGTATCCGTCGCTAATTTTAGAGAGTTAAATTAAGACGAATCAATGGGGCTGGGACAATTATCGTACCCGGCTCTTTTTTTTACTATTAAATGGCAAAAATGTAAGCTATAATATTGATAGTAAAAGGGTACGAAATGTAAAGAGGTAGGAGAGGAGATTTATCATGTCTCAAGAAAAAAAGGTTTTCAAGACGGAATGGGCAAACCAACCGTTAACAATAGAAACTGGACAATTGGCGAAACAAGCAAATGGTGCTGTACTCGTTCGATACGGTGATACCGTTGTACTATCTACAGCAACAGCTTCAAAAGAGCCACGTGATGGTGACTTTTTCCCGTTGACTGTTAATTATGAAGAAAAAATGTATGCGGCTGGGAAAATTCCGGGTGGATTTAAAAAAAGAGAAGGACGTCCAGGTGATGAAGCTACATTAACTGCACGTTTGATTGATCGTCCGATACGACCATTATTTCCTGATGGCTATCGTCATGATGTCCAAATCATTAACACAGTATTAAGTGCAGATCCAAATTGTTCTCCTGAAATGGCAGCAATGATTGGTTCTTCAATGGCACTGAGTGTTTCTGACATCCCATTTCAAGGTCCTATCGCAGGGGTAAATGTCGGATTAGTTGATGGCCAATACGTCATCAATCCAAACTTAGAGCAAAAAGCAGTATCACGTCTAGACTTAGAAGTTGCAGGCCATAAAGATGCTGTTAACATGGTTGAAGCAGGTGCAAGTGAGATTACTGAAGCTGAGATGCTAGAAGCGATATTATTTGGTCACGAAGAGATTAAACGCTTATGTGCATTTCAAGAAGAAATCATTGCACATTTACAACCAGAAAAACAAGAATTTATTCCAGAAGAAAAAAATCAAACGCTTATTGATTCTGTAACTGAAATGACTCAAAATGAAGGACTAAATCAAGCGATTCAAACGGTTGAAAAACAAGAGCGCGAAGAAAACCTTGATACGATTAAAGAACGTGTCCTTGCAAACTTTGAAGACGAAGAAGATCCTGAAAATGAGGCTTTATTAAAAGAAGTTAATGCGATTATTAATACGTTAATCAAAGAAGAGGTAAGAAGATTAATTGCGGACGAAAAAATCCGTCCAGATGGTCGTAAGCCAGATGAGATTCGACCTTTATCATCAGAAGTTGGTTTATTACCACGTGCCCATGGATCTGGCTTGTTTACACGAGGTCAAACACAAGCGTTATCTGTTTTAACACTAGGTTCAATTTCAGAATATCAAATCATTGATGGTTTGGGTGAAGAAGAGCATAAACGTTTTATGCATCATTATAATTTCCCGAACTTCTCTGTAGGTGAAACAGGTCCTGTTCGAGCACCGGGGAGACGTGAAATTGGTCATGGTGCTTTAGGTGAACGTGCATTGAGATATATCATTCCAGATGAAAAAGATTTCCCATACACTGTGCGTATTGTAAGTGAAGTTTTAGAATCTAATGGTTCTTCATCACAAGCTTCTATTTGTGGTTCTACTTTAGCTTTAATGGACGCAGGAGTGCCGATTAAAGCACCAGTTGCAGGGATTGCAATGGGGCTTGTCACACGTGATGATCAATATACGATTTTAACGGATATCCAAGGCATGGAAGATGCTTTAGGTGATATGGACTTCAAAGTAGCGGGAACGACTGAAGGTATCACAGCGATTCAAATGGATATTAAAATAGATGGTTTAACTAAAGAAGTGATTGAAGAAGCGCTTGAACAAGCACGTAAAGGACGTTTAGCGATTTTAGACCATATGATGCAAACCATCAATCAACCTAGAACAGAACTAAGTGCTTACGCACCTAAAGTTGAAACAATGCAAATTAAGCCTGAAAAAATTCGAGACGTAATTGGACCAGGCGGTAAACAAATCAATGAAATTATTGATGCGACGGGTGTTAAATTAGATATTGAACAAGATGGTACAGTATTTATAGGCTCAACGGAACAAGATATGATCAATCAAGCGCGTAGTTGGATTGAAAATATTGTCAGAGAAGCAGAAGTCGGACAAATTTACGATGCAAAAGTTAAACGTATTGAGAAATTTGGCGCTTTTGTTGAGTTATTCCCAGGTAAAGATGCTTTAGTTCATATTTCTCAAATTTCAAACGAGCGTATTAATAAAGTAGAAGATGTATTAAAAATCGGCGATACATTAAATGTAAAAGTGACTGAAATTGACAAGCAAGGCCGTGTGAATGCATCTCATAAAGTGTTAATTTCACAATAAGTTTTTAGAAATACATTGGTGTGTCAAACCACCAACGTCGTTTCTGTTTAGCGAACCCCTAAAGCTGAAGTGCATAATTTCAGCTTTAGGGGTATTTATAGTGCGCCCGGCATGGGTAACAACTTGACGGTGAAAGTCCGTTACAGGCTTGGTAGTAGGAACTGTTAGCGAAAGACAAGGGTGTCCATTGTGAAGTGGAATCTGAAGGAAGTCGGACGCAAACACTCGCACAAAACGTGCAGGTGAACGCGTAATGACGAGTGTAACGAAATTCATTGAAAAGCAACTGAAGTTGGTTGTCAATGAAGAGAAAAGTAAAGTAGGAGCAATCACACGTTTAAAGTTCTTGAGTTGTCTAATAACCAAGGTCAATGGGGTTTGTCGTTTCTGACCGACTACGGAAGCAAAAAGAAATTTAATACGCGCCTTAAGGAAAATAACGAAACGAAATAGACCCGGTACCTTTAAAGACATTATCAATGAAATTAACCAAGTGACGCGTGGTTGGATAAATTACTTTGGCAGAGGTTTTATCAGAGGATTTATTGAAACCACGCAGTCCTGGTTAAACCGCCGACTTAGACAATTCATTCTTAAACGGTGGAAAAGAGTAAGAACTAAATATAAGATGTTGCGCCAATACGGTCTTGACCATAAAAGTGCAATGAAAATCGCACAGTCTCGCAAAAAGTACTGGCGATTATCGAACACGTACGAGGTTCATCGTTTACTTACAACAAAACAACTCTACAAGTGGGGGTTGATACTATTAGCCCAGCTTGCAGAGTTGGCTTACGCAAGATATTGAACCGCTGAGTACGGAACCGTACGCTCGGTGGTGTGAGAGGACGAATAGTCAATTAATGGCTATTCTCCTACTCGATTTTATCGTTTCATTATGGTATCGCTATTATATTCGATACTATAAGGATTGATGGGTTGTATTCATGTATATAAGGAGAGGTATAATTATTTTAAATACCAACGTAAAAATAACCAGCCACCCACAATAATTAAAAGCATTACTAAAAGTGGTATTAATAAATTCATGCTAATCATAAAATGACCTCCAAAAATGATTTAACCTTATTGTAACGGGTTATAATATAGAGTGAAAGTCAAAAGAAATAATCAAGCAAAGTCATAAAGAGCAAATAGTTGTAAAAAGCTATTATCTCATAGGGGAGAGAAAAGGAAAACAGAGTTCGAACAAATTAAGGGTGACAAAGCTCAAATTTAAATGAAAGACGTTGTTACCATTTTAAAATACTAAATTTCCATTTCTCAAATATTGCATGAAGGAGACGATCAAAATGAAAATACCTAAAATTACTACATTTTTAATGTTTAATGGGGATGCTGAAGAAGCCATACAGCGTTATACATCATTATTTCAAGATAGTGAAATTATTACAATGGTGAAATATGATGATACAATCCCTGAGCAGGAAGGAAAGGTACAACATTCTATTTTTACACTCAATGGTCAAGTGTTCATGGCGATTGACAATATGAATGGTGCAGAGATTGAAATGAATCCAGCAATGTCATTGTATGTGACGGTTAAAGATCAATTTGAAATGGATACATTATATAATGGTTTAAAAGATGGTGGGGCTATTCTAATGCCTAAAACAGAAATGCCACCACAATATCGTGAGTTTGCATGGGTTCAAGATAAGTTTGGTGTGAATTTCCAACTTGTACTTCCTGAATCGACACGCTAGAAGTTAGAAGGGTGGAGTTAAACACCATGTGAATGAAAAAGAAAAGTGGCTGAGGCTGCCCCTCGTAAATCAAAGTCATATCATACGTATTTTTCATAAAAAAGAAGCGCTAAGACTATTTTCTATTAAAAGTCATCTTAGCGCTAGTTATTTTGTGATATATGTCAGAGTTTCTTTTAAAATGTCATTGCATTTTTTAATATAAATTATTCTTCGTTTTTAAACCAAGACTTAATTTTTTCAGTAATTTCATCAAGCTTTTTGTTCACTTTTTCTAATTCTTTTTCCATAGCGTCGTTATTACCGTTTTGTCTTTCTTCTTCAGCGTTTTGTAAATTGTCCACGGTATCATCATATTGATTAGCTACTTTATTGGCTTGTTTGTCATTTGTATGATTTTTTAAGTTTTCAATCTCTTGCTTTAATTGATCAATTTTAGATTGTGTATCGCTGTGGTTATTTTTAATACTATCTTTCGTATCTTGAATTTGTTGTTGTAATTCTTTATCTTTTTGTTCCACATATTGATTTTCTGATTTGTTATTGTCAGGTGTTTGTTGAGAATTTGTCGTCGCGTTATTTTGATCAGATGTCTCATTCTGTGTATCGTTACTACTGCAAGACTTTACAATAAAAACAACTAACAGTAATAAAATAATGATAAAGCCGGATAAGAGCCATTTGTTTCTACTTTTACTTTGGTTGAGTGCTTCTCGTTGTTCTTGTTCATAGCGATAATCACGATCAGTATAATATTTATTTTGATGATCTGCCGTGTTAATCAATATGCCACCAAAAACTTGATGTTGTTGGGCATCTGTTAATGTATGAACATTTAAATCCGTATTCAGTTGATTATACTTATCATAAGCAATAATCGTTCCATCATCTAATATTTTTTCTATTCTAGGATAATCTAAACGCTTATCTTGTCTTTTCATGTATATCCTCCTTCAAAACCGTGGTTACAGTTTCAAGTATGACCGCATTCTTTACTCTTATCTTAACATAACCACGTCCGTCGCATAGCTTCTATGTCGCTGTAACTTGTTTTTACCATTTTATTGATAGCCTATGCAACTGTTTTTGTCTTCAATCCTACTAAGGTCTTACATTAAAGGTGTTTTAAAAGGTGATGAATTAGACTTAACTTAATTCAGCAAGCGTGCATATTTATTTAACTGATATCAAAATCGTGACTTGTTGCAGACGATACATACTGTAAAAATAATATAAATTAACTAATGTAATATATTTATACTATTAAAATAAATTTAACTACACATGTAATATTTTTTAGAATGATTGGGTATATAAAATTATAAATTATTTTACTGATATGAAGCATATCATGTGAAATAAATAAAAAACTAAAAAAGGAGCATGTGTCATGAAGAAAAAACCATTTTTAGTCAGTACTGTTTTAGTCACAGGGTTACTTTTGGAAACGAGTTTTGCAGGATTTGCGCAAGCAGAAACATACAATCATCAAACTCAACAAGCCGAAATCCCAAGTCAAAAGCCAACTGAACCTCCAACAACAGGTCATCTTGAATTAGATCAAAGTAAACTTAAAAGTATCGATGAGAAAAAAAGGAATGTGCCTGAAAGAGTTTTTGGTAAAGATGACCGTGTGCGTGTTTCGAACTACAAAGATAGTCCATATCGTCAAGTCGTTCTACTCAATATGACCTTCCCTGATGGTAAAACGTACATTGGTTCAGGTACGATGGTTGGCGATAACGCTGTATTAACTGCTGGTCATAATGTGTATTCAAAAGGCGTAGGTTTTGCGACTAAAATTACTGTTTATGCAGGTGTAAACGGTCAAAATTATGAAATTGGTAAAGCAGAGTCTAAAAAATTAATGACGTTGAAACAATGGCAAGACTCAGAGGATTCGAATTATGATATGGCATTAATAACATTGGATTCGGATTTAGGTAAGAAAACGGGAACACTTTCTGTGACTTCAAACATGAATGTCAATGAACCGATTGAAACATCTGGCTTTCCTGGAGATAAAGGTGGAAATGTGCAATATCGTGCAAATGGTGTGATTAAAGATTTAACTGAACATAATATTCATTATTTAATGGATACAAATCCAGGTCAAAGTGGAAGTAGCGTGAGAAATACGAACCAACAAGTGATTGGTGTACACACTTATGGTAATGTGGATTTTAACGGAGCGACACGTTTAACTGCGCTAAACATTGATTATATTAAACATTGGATGAATCAACCTGCAGCACATCCGTATCAAAAAAATGTGAAACTGCTAAATTCAAATAGTACGCTCTGGAAAGACTTAAACTTTAAAAATAAAGTGACTGAAAAACATTTGAAACTAAATGGCACATATAAAGCTAAATACTTATATCATCATCCAAATGGAAAAACTTATTTATCTATTTACGATGCTAACAATAAATGGCTAGGTTATTTGGATAGTAAAGATGTCAAAATCTTAAAATAAGTGAGGTTTGAAACATCAAAAGTGGGTCCATACTTGCAAAGTGTCAGTAACCACACCTTAAGATAGTAGATGTCTAGGTTGCGCAAATGCTTTTGTGTATTTTGCGCAACCCTAGTCATCTCGCATGACAATCAATGTACAGATTGAGGACCGCTCAATAAGGTGTTTAAGTTTACAACGATTAAATTTTTTCTGATTCGAGTTGACGAATCATATCATAATCTGGCGTTGCATAAAGCGTCTTTTGACTATCATACGTGACAAATCCAGGCTTGCTGCCACTCGGTTTGTGCACGTTTCGAATCGCAGTATAATCAACTGGAATTTGTCCGGATTGACCTGCTTTAGAATAATAGGCCGCGATCATTGCAGCTTCCTCTATCGTTTTTTGGGATGGGTCATCATTTAATATGACTACATGACTGCCAGGAATATCTTTAGTATGAAACCACAAATGCTTATTATGAGCCCGTTTATTCGTTAAATAATCATTTTGTTTATTATTTTTACCAACTAAAATCGTATCTCCGTCAGTTGAAAGGTAAGATTGTAACTGAACCTTCTGTTGTTTTTTCTTTCTTTGAAGTTTTTTCTGTTTTAAATAGCCTTGCTCTACTAACTCTTCTCTAATATCATCTATTTCTTGCACTTGAATATGTGCTAGCTGTTGCTCTATATTTTTAAAATAATTGATGTTATCTTTGGTCAATTGGATTTGATGCGTTAATTCTCTTTCACGCGTTTTTAAACGGTTATATTGTTTATAGTAATATTGTGCATTTTCTGCAGGGGAACGTGTTGGATCTAATGGAATGGTCACGTTTTCACCTGTATAGTAATTCAATGCCTCTAAAGAACTGTCTCCATTTTGAAGTCGATATATATTGGCTGTAATCAGCTCGCCATATAATTGTTGGGTTTCTTTATTTTGTGTGCCAGCTTGTTCGTCAATTAGCTTAGCGAGCTTATTTTGATATTTTTGTAATAATTGTTGGACTAGCTTAACGAGGTCATTTGCACGTTGTTTTACACGCTCGCGCTCGCCTCTTGCATCATAGAAGCGATCAAGCAATTCGTGAAGCGAATCAAATGTCACGATATCATCGTAAAATTGGTGTAACTTCATAAAGTAGAATTCTTCTTTTCCTGTCTCATGATTTTTGTGGAAAACAGGTTGCGATGGCATCGTTGTTTCTGATATCACTTCATCATAAGCTTCTGGTAATGTTTCAGAAGTCATGAAGTGGCGTCTCATCGTAATTTCTTTAGTGATGAGCGGTGAGAATCCTTCAAAAGTTTGTAGTAGCTGTCGATCAATTTTTCCGGCATTAAAATCGATATAAGATAAAACCTGCTGACCTGTAACGTCATATGGATTGTGCTTGTTTTGACTTGGTGGTGCTTCATATTGGAACCCAGGCATAACAGTACGGTACTGATTTGTATTAGGCGTTAAATGTTTAAAGCCTTCTAAAATTTTTCTATCTTCATTCACTAAAATTAGATTACTATGTTTCCCCATAATTTCTAATATAATTGTGCGATAAATCGTATCGCCAATTTCATCTTTACTTTCAACATCAATTTCAACACGACGGTCATTTCCGATTTGTCGAATGGCATTAATGCGTCCACCTTCTAAATGTTTACGGAATACACGTGCAAACATAGGCGGTTCAAAAGGATTGTCATATTTTTTAGTCGTAATATGAAGGCGTGCGAAATTAGGGTGAATAGATAACAATAATTGATGGTTTTTTCGTTGTTGTCTCACGACCATAATAATTGTATCGTTTTCCGGTTGATTAATTTTATGAATACGCCCAGATACAAGAAATTGTAACGCGTCTACCATTTTCTTTGTAAATAAACCATCAAATGCCATAATCATCTGCCACCTTTAAAATTTTTCATTACACTATTATAACATGTGCCAACAATGACGTCAGACGTAAAGTTTTTAATTTAACGACTCTATACAATATAACAAAAACTGTGGTAAGATATGTAAATAAATAGAAGAATAGCGAAGAAAGGTCGTACGGCATGGATACTGAAAAAGGCTTACTCATAGTTCTCTCGGGCCCTTCTGGCGTTGGTAAGGGCACAGTCAGGAAACGTATTTTTGATGATCCTCACACATCTTATAAATATTCAATCTCAATGACGACACGTGAAATGCGTGAAGGCGAAGCGGATGGGGTGGATTACTTTTTCAAAACAAGAGAGGCATTTGAAAAATTAATTGAAGAAGATGAATTTATTGAATACGCGGAGTATGTCGGAAATTACTACGGGACACCGGTTCAATATGTAAAAGATACAATGAATGCAGGACATGATGTATTTTTAGAAATCGAAGTTGAAGGGGCAAAACAAGTTCGTAAAAAATTTCCAGATGCATTGTTTATCTTTTTAGCACCACCAAGTCTTGACCACTTGACTGAACGTCTGATTGGTCGTGGCACAGAATCAACTGAAAAGATTCAAAGTCGTGTCAATGAAGCAAAAAAAGAAGTTGAAATGATGAATTTATATGATTACGTTGTAGTGAATGATGAAGTTGATTTGGCAAAAGACCGAATTCAATGTATTGTCGCAGCTGAACATTTAAAACGTGAACGTATAGAAGCTAAATATAGAAAAATGTTATTGGAGGCAAAAAAATAATGTTATACCCATCGCTACATCAATTACAAGATAAAATCAATTCTAAATATTTAATTGCTACAACAGCGGCTAAGCGTGCACGAGAAATCCAAGCCGACCCTGAGCATCTATTACTAGACAGTTACAGCAGTAAAAAAACTGTAGGACGAGCACTTGAAGAAATTGCTGCAAGTAAAATTCATCCACATGTTGATGAGAAAAACTTTTAATTAAGACTTAAATCTCAATATCAAATTATGCGCTTTTCAATAGTCTTCGATAAAGAAGTCATTATTGAAAAGCGTATTTATTATGGAAGTCATATTTAAACGATGCATAGATAAGCTTTGAAAGTGGCGTTAATGAAAGGGAAGGCTAAATATATTATAATGCCTTTAAGAGTGAAAAAACGGGAGTGGAAATGATGAAAAATATTTTGTTAGCTGTAACAGGTGGTATTGCCGCATATAAAGCCATTGACTTAACGAGTAAGCTTACACAGGTGGGTTTTGATGTACGCGTCATGTTGACTGAGCACGCATTACAATTTGTCACGCCTCTATCATTTCAAGCGATTAGTCGCAATGCGGTATATACCAATACCTTTATTGAAGAGAATCCCGAAGAAATTCAACATATTGCACTAGGGGATTGGGCGGATGCAATCGTTGTTGCACCTGCTACTGCCAATATTATTTCAAAATTGAGCCATGGTATCGCTGATGATATGGTCACAACAACTTTGCTCGCAACGAAGACACCAAAATTTATCGCACCGGCGATGAATGTCAATATGTATGAAAATCCACGCATACAAGACAATATCAAAACTTTGACGGCTGACGGCTATCATTTTATTGAACCTGGAGAAGGATTTTTAGCATGTGGGTATGTAGCAAAAGGTCGCATGGCAGAACCATTAGAAATCAAAAATGTTCTTGAAAGAGAGAGGGCAGAGACACCTACATCAACAGAAAAGAACTATTTTAAAGATAAACGTATACTGATAACGGCAGGTCCAACGGTTGAAATCATTGATCCTGTCCGCTTTGTTTCAAATCGTGCTTCAGGAAAAATGGGTTATGCAATAGCTGAAGCATTGGTATCTTTAGGTGCAAAAGTGACATTGGTATCAGGGCCCACAACACTAGACGTACCTAACGGTGTTGAGTTTGTGTCAGTGACAACAGCAGATGAAATGTTTCATGCGGTAGTAGAACGCTATGAGACACAAGATATTGTATTTAAATCTGCGGCCGTTTCAGACTATACGCCTGTGACACCTTTACCCCATAAAATGAAAAAACAAGACGGCAATGTGACTGTAGAATTTAAAAGAACACAAGATATTCTAAAGTATTTAGGGGAACGTAAAAAAACACAAAAATTGGTTGGCTTTGCAGCGGAAACACAAAATGTAGCGCATTATGCAAAGGAAAAATTAAAAAATAAAAATGCCGATGTCATCATTGCGAATAATGTTGGAGATCAGTCAATTGGATTTAGTTCAGATGATAACGAAGTGACATTGTTCTTTAAAGAAGGTTCAAGCTACCCGATACAAAAAGGACCTAAAAAAGCACTCGCAACAAAGATTTTATCAGCATTAGAAAGTAGTTGGCATCAATGATTGCTCAAGTTGTTGTTGATATCGCTTCAAAAAGCGTAGATAAAACTTTCGATTATCAAATTCCGAAAGACTTAGAAGGGACTATTCAACCTGGTATACGTGTTATCGTTCCATTTGGACCTCGAAAAATACAAGGCTATGTCATGAAGTGTGTATCTGAAGCTGAAGCCAACTACGATTTATCTCGGCTCAAATCAATTATCGAAGTTAAAGATATTCAACCTGAACTTACTGATGAATTAGTGCAATTAAGTGAATGGTACAGCCATTATTTTATTTCAAAGCGAATATCGATACTTGAGGCGATGTTACCGAGTGCAATTAAAGCGAAATATTCTAAAGCCTTTAAAATAAAAGACCGCACGCAGCTACCAGATAGGCTAGCACAATGTTTTAATAACGATGGAATCTACTTTTATAAACAAGCACAAGCGGACCAAAATATTACTGAAATGTGGTCTTATATGAAAAAAGATGTCGTTGAAGGTGTGACGATTTTATCTCAAAACACGTCAAAGAAAACACAGCGTGCAGTACGCGTAAATGATTTTGAAGCAGCAGAAGCGCATTTAGAAACACTCACTAAAAGGCCAAAACAATATGAATTGCTCGCTTTTTTATTAGATGAATATCATAGAGATGTGAGTCTAAAAGAACTAAAGGCAATGACTTTCTCAGAGTCAGCAATCAATACTTTAGAGAAGCAAGGTGTAATTGAAAAATACGATGCCATTGTCGAAAGAGACCCGTATGAAGGACGTATATTTGAGCAAGATCAAAAGCGTATTTTAACCTCTGAGCAACAAGCAGCTTTTGTGAAGTTAGAAGATGCTGTCACAAATCAACGTTCAGAGACGTTTTTACTGCACGGTGTTACTGGCTCAGGCAAAACAGAGGTCTATTTACAAATTATTGAGCAAGTTTTAGCACATAATCAAGAAGCAATGATGCTTGTACCAGAAATTGCACTCACACCGCAAATGGTTATCCGCTTCAAACGTCGCTTTGGGGATGAGGTGGCAGTGCTGCATTCTGGTTTATCTAAAGGAGAACGTTATGACGAGTGGCAAAAAATAAGAGACGGTCGTGCAAAAGTAAGCGTAGGGGCACGTTCAAGTGTTTTTGCGCCATTCAAAAATTTAGGTATTATTATTATTGATGAAGAGCATGAGTCCACATATAAACAAGAAGATTATCCTAGATATCATGCGAAAGATATTGCGGAATGGCGTAGTCGATATCATCATTGTCCACTTGTTTTAGGCAGTGCAACACCAAGTTTAGAAAGTTATGCAAGAGCAGAAAAAGGCGTATATACATTACTTGCCATGCCTACACGTGTAAATCAACAGCCTTTACCTGAAATCGAAATTTTAGATATGCGTGAAGAACTTGCGAATGGCAATCGCTCATTATTTTCAAATGCACTGTCAGATGCGATTGAAGATCGCTTGAATAAAAAAGAACAAGTCGTACTGTTTTTAAATCGTCGGGGTTATGCCTCATTTATGTTATGTCGAGATTGTGGTCATGTGCCTCAATGTCCTAATTGTGATATCTCACTGACATATCATAAATCCTCTGATCAGTTGAAATGTCATTATTGTGGTCACCAAGAACCAGCGCCTACTCAATGTCCAAATTGTGGAAGTGAACATATTCGTCAAATGGGGACGGGGACACAGCGCGTCGAAGAAATTCTCAATCAACGTTTTCCTGAGGCGCGTATTATACGTATGGACGTTGATACAACGACTAAAAAAGGAAGTCATGAAAAGCTGTTGAAACAGTTTGGAGAGGGAAAAGGTGACATTTTATTAGGAACACAGATGATAGCGAAAGGTTTGGATTTTCCGAATATCACATTAGTCGGTGTTTTGAATGCAGATACGATGCTTAATTTGCCAGATTTTCGCTCGAGTGAACGGACTTTCCAAATATTAACACAAGTTGCAGGTCGTGCAGGACGACATGATAAAAAAGGAGAAGTAATTATTCAAACTTATAATCCTCATCATTATGCCGTGTATGATGTCCAACAAAATGATTATGTCAGCTTTTATCAAAAAGAGATGCAGTATCGAAAGCTTGCTCAATATCCACCGTATTACTATCTCATCAATTTTACAATTACCCATGAAAAAATGAAGGAAGTATTGCAAGCTGCATCACATGTTCATCAAATTTTGTTACAACATCTTACAGATAAAGCGTTTGTATTAGGTCCATCACCATCAGCATTGTCACGCATCAATAACGAATATCGGTTTCAAGTTTTAGTTAAATATAAAAGTGAACCTGCTTTAATCGATGCCTTACGTTATTTAGACGACTATTATCATGAAATGTTTATTAAAAAGAAATTGGCATTAAAAATCGATATCAACCCTCATATGATGATGTAAGGATTTATATAAAGTGCCTAAACGCAAGGTTTTCAGTGAGTTTGATAATTATTTTAAGATAACTAAAGACAGAAAAAGGGCAAATGGTTACACAAGATATAATTTATCGGTAAGCTGTTTGTCCATTTTTTCTGTTATATGGGTGAATATCGTTTTTATGGAGATGTAACTATTAACTAACGAATACGAGAGTGTATAATCTTTATCACTATTGTAAGTTTATGAAAGTTAATCTTTAATCTTTTATTACATAAGTATATATTTCTAATTCTTATTAAATTATTCAAATTGAGTATATTTTCACCTATATTAGTATAAAAAGGCAAAAAATAATAAGGGTACGCTTGTACCCCTAGAAATTAGTCAATGGGCTGAACTTGGTCTAAAATTTCCTCTTGCCTTTTTTCCATATCTTTATATTCTTCCTCGCTAACATTATCCTCAGCCATTTTATCTGAAAGCTCAAAATACTCTTTTTGCAATGCGGCTTCTTTTTTCTCCTAAGCTAGTTCTTCTTCTTTCATTAATCTATTATACTCATCATAATCTATCAATCCAGCGTCAGTGCCCCCAGGAATATTTTGTTTGTCCCATTCATAAATTTCTTCTTTAGTAGGCTCATGGTCAAAACTCTGTTGTTGTGAGGGTTGCGGCTGTTGATTATTTTGATTTGTATTTAGTTGTGCTTGCTCGTTAGTTTTATTATCCGTTGTAGTAATTTGTTCTTCATCGTCTTTCTCTAAATCAGCAGGCTTTGTCTCTTTATGTTCATTATTGTTACTCGATTTTTTATTGGATTGAGTATGGGTTTTCTTATCTTCTTTTTTATCTTCTTTTTTCTCGTTATATCCACATGCAGATAAAAGTAATAAACTTGTTAACAACAAACACACTAACTTTTTCATATAGTTCACTCCTTTAAAAAATATAAAACTTACCTGAGAAAATGATTAATGGAATTTCATGCTTAAAACAATGCTGTGCTGATGATCTTAACCTCATTAATGATGGTACATAATTGATATAGAAAACAATTTTTATTTGATTTAGGTAGTTAAACAATTTTGTCATCGCTATTATTAACAAGTTATACCATGCGTTGTGCTATGGTCATTCACTTTTACTACACCAATTTGTAAGTTTTAAATAACATTATTTTTTTTGACAATTACAATAACATCTTCTCCTAATTCCTTATTACATGAACCTTCAGTAAACTTTAATTTTCAATAACTGTTTGTCCCCCTTATCATTTTTATGTTTCAAATACTTCAATTTGACAATTTTAAAGTTTGTACAACGTTGTTAAACACAATATTAATATTATTGCTCGAAATATAGATTGGCACAATCTTTTTTGAATAGTTTAAAAACGCTAAGATAGTTTTTTATTGGTATCAAAAGTAATTATAATTTTTTTCATCATTTGTCATTAAAAAAGGTTAGATTGTTGTAACATAAGTTAAAATTGAGGATTGTGTTTCATTACCATGTATCACTTCATTATTTTTGTTATGATGAAAGCGGATAGTTATCGCAATTTTTGACGTAATAAGCTATAATATAATGATAAATTTTTTATGAGGAGCTGGAGCTTCATATGATAAAAAAGATAAGAACGAATATTCATCCAAGTCTCAGAAAAAAGTCAGCCCCTGTGACGAAATTTGACAGCCACGTTGAACGTGTTCTACAAGATCTTGAAGATACGATGTATGATGCAGGGGGACAAGCATTGGCAGCGCCTCAAATTGGTGTGGAGGAACAAATTGCACTGGTCGATATGGAGCAAGATGGTCTTTTACAATTGATTAACCCAGAAGTCATCAGTCAATCTGATGAAAAGACGACAGAACTAGAAGGTTGTTTAAGTGTTCCTGGACGTTTTGGTGAAGTGACGAGAAGTCAAATGATTAAAGTAAAGAGTTTTGATATTAACGGTAATGAAGTCGAGTTAACAGCGTATGATGATATCGCTCGTATGATCTTACATGTGATTGATAATTTGAACGGGATATTATTTGTAGATGTGATGGATCGTGAAATTTCTGATGCAGAATTGGAGGCATATTTAGAAGATGAGTAAAATAATTTTTATGGGTACACCTGATTTTTCAACATCAATTTTAGAAATGCTAATTGAAAAAGAAGAGGTCATTGCGGTGGTTACGCAACCGGATAGACCCGTCGGACGTAAGCGTGTTTTAACACCGCCACCTGTAAAACAAGTGGCCGTTGCACATCAAATTCCTGTTTATCAACCTGAAAAGTTAGTGCATTCAGACGAATTGGAACAGTTACTAGAAATGGAGTGTGACCTCATTGTGACTGCGGCATTTGGTCAGTTATTACCTGAACAATTGTTGGAACATCCGCGTTTTGGTGCTGTAAACGTACACGCATCCTTATTACCTAAATACCGTGGCGGTGCACCCATTCATCAATCGATTATTGATGGTGAAGCTGAAACAGGTGTAACGATCATGTATATGGTCAAAAAACTAGATGCCGGTGACATTATCTCTCAACGTGCGATTCCAATTGAAGCGGAAGACAATGTAGGGACGATGCATGATAAATTGAGTCAACTCGGTACAGAATTATTAGAAGAAACGCTTCCATCTCTGTTAAATGGTACAAATTCACGTACATCTCAAGATGAGGCGCATGTATCATTCGCTTCGAATATACAACGTGAAGATGAACGCATACACTGGGATCGTGATGCATCGACAATTTATAACCATATTAGAGGTTTGTCCCCATGGCCAGTCGCATATACGCAATTTGAGGATAAAACAATGAAAATATACGCCGCTGAAATTGTAAAAAATCAAAGTGGCAAAGCAGGTCAAATTATTGGAACGACAAAAAGACAAATCATTGTCGGAACTGGCTCTGAGGATAGCATTGCGTTAACTGAAATACAGTTATCAGGGAAAAAACGTATGCCAGTGTCGCAATTCCTGAGTGGTTACCAAGAAGAGCTTGTGGGAAAGGAATTTATGTAAATGGCAACGGTACGTGAACTGAGTTTGATGACGATTGAAGCTGTCATTAAAGATGGGGCTTATAGTAACTTAAAAATGAATGAAACATTGCAGTCTTATGCTTTAAATCCAGCAGACCGTGCATTATATACTGAACTTGTTTATGGGACGATTAAACGAAAACTAACTTTAGATTTTTATTTGAAACCTTTTGTTAAAACGAAAATTAAAGGCTGGGTGCGTCGACTTTTATGGATGAGTCTGTACCAACATCTCTATTTGGATAAAATTCCAACACATGCAATTATTCATGAAGCAGTGAACATTGCTAAACAACGTGGAGGTCAACAGACAGGAAACGTGGTCAATGCGATTTTAAGACAAGTGACGACGCAAAATCTTCCTGATATCGATGCGATAAAGAAGAAAGAAATACGTCTCTCTGTAAAATACAGTATTCCTGTCTGGATTATAAAGCATTGGTTAACCCATTTTGGAGAAGCAGTGACGACCTCTATTGCTGAAAACTTATTATTACCTGCTGCGCAAACGGTACGTGTGAATCAAACTCGAATCGCCATTGATGAGGCAAAAGAAGCTCTAGAAAAAGAAGGATTACGCGTTGAAAAGGATGACCATTTGCCTGAATGTTTACATGTATCAGGTCATGGCGTGATGCATACGTCTCTTTTTAAAAATGGGTATGTGAGTATTCAAGACAAAAGTTCAATGTTTGTTGCGCATATGTTAAATCCTCAATCAGGAGATTCGGTCTTAGATAGTTGTAGTGCGCCAGGGGGTAAAGCATGTCATATTGCGGAATTATTAAATGGGACAGGTCAGGTGTTAGCTACAGATTTGCATGACCATAAAATTACGTTAATAGAAAATAATATTCATAAGTTGGGGCTTACGCATATTAAAGCGATGCAACATGATGCAACAAAACCTTACGATCAGATGTTTGACAAGATACTTTTAGATGCACCTTGTAGTGGTTTAGGGGTAATTCGACATAAACCAGAAATCAAGTATACGATGACACCTGAAGTTATAGATGAATTAGTGACAATTCAACTTAAGTTATTAAATAATGTTGCTCAGAATTTGAAA
This sequence comes from Staphylococcus sp. 191, assembly GCF_011174885.1. Classification (NCBI taxonomy): domain Bacteria; kingdom Bacillati; phylum Bacillota; class Bacilli; order Caryophanales; family Staphylococcaceae; genus Staphylococcus; species Staphylococcus sp. 191. The sequence goes on from NZ_PNRJ01000007.1 coordinate 29,871, forward strand.
CCAGGGGGTACACTTGTCTATTCAACTTGTACAATTGAGCAACTAGAAAATGAAAATGTGATTTATACATTTTTAAAGTCAAATCATGGTTTTGAATTTGATCCTGTGATTGACCCGCGCAATGGAGAATATACTAATACATTACAACTCTTACCACAAGATATGAATACAGATGGTTTCTTTATCACGAGAGTAAAAAAGAAAGGATAATGGAGAATGATTACGGCTGAAAAAAAGAAGAAAAATAAATTTCTTCCTGATTTTGAAAAGCAATCGATTTATTCGTTACGATTTGATGAAATGAAGGATTGGTTGAAAGAACAAGGGCAACAAAGTTTTAGAGCAAAGCAAATATTTGAATGGTTATATGAGAAAAGAGTCAATAGCTTTGAAGAGATGACAAATCTTTCAAAAGATTTAAGACACTTATTAGACGCTCATTTTTCAATTACCACATTACAAACCGTAGTTAAACAAGAAAGCCGAGACGGTACGATTAAGTTTTTATTTGAATTACAAGATGGCTACACAATTGAAACAGTATTAATGCGTCATGATTATGGAAATTCAGTTTGTGTGACTACACAAGTTGGTTGCCGTATAGGATGTACGTTTTGTGCTTCTACACTTGGAGGGTTGAAGCGAAATCTTGAGGCTGGCGAAATCGTGTCTCAAGTTTTAACTGTTCAAAAAGCATTAGATGAAACAGATGAGCGTGTCTCTTCTATTGTAATTATGGGCATAGGTGAACCATTTGAAAACTATGATGAGATGATGGATTTCTTAAAAATTGTAAATGATGATAATGGTTTGAATATTGGTGCACGTCATATTACAGTATCAACTTCAGGTATTGTACCTAGAATTTATGACTTTGCTGATGAATCATTACAAATTAATTTTGCGGTGAGTTTGCATGCAGCAAATAACGAAATTCGTTCAAAACTAATGCCGATTAATAGAGCATACGATGTCAACAAATTGATGGATGCTATTCAATACTACCAAGAAAAAACAAATCGTCGTATCACGTTTGAATATGGCTTGTTTGGCGGCGTGAACGATCAAATCGAGCATGCACGTGAACTTGCACAACTGATTAAACCTCTCAACTGTCACGTGAATTTAATTCCTGTTAACCATGTTCCTGAGAGAAATTATGTTAAAACACCGAAAGATGATATTTTTAAATTTGAAAAGGAATTAAAAAAATTAGGAATCAATGCTACAATTAGACGTGAACAAGGTTCGGATATTGATGCTGCGTGTGGACAGCTAAGAGCAAAGGAACGACAAGCAGAAACGAGGTAGAACATAATGTTAAATGCAGAATTTTTTTCAGTGACAGGGAATTTTCGTGAAAACAATGAAGATGCAGGTGGTGTGTTTTATAACAAAACAGATCAACAACTTTTAGTCATGTGTGATGGGATGGGCGGACATCAAGCAGGTGAGGTCGCATCTCAATTTGTCGTAGAAGGTTTACAAACACGATTTGAAGCAGAAAATTATATTGAGCCAGAACAAGCAGAACATTGGTTGAAACATACTTTACAAGTTGTGAATCGTGATCTATATGATACAGCACAACAAAATCCTGCTTATCAAGGTATGGGAACAACATGCGTCTGTGCACTTGTGTTTGACCATCATATTGTGGTCGCAAACGTAGGGGATTCCCGTGCTTATCTTACGAATGGAAGACGTATGGATCAAATTACAATCGATCATACATTTGTAAATCAATTGGTGATGCTAGGAGAAATAACTGAGGAAGAAGCTTTTCTACACCCAAGAAGACATATTATCACTAAAGTCATGGGAACAAATCGTTTTGTTACACCAGATATCTTTACGAAGCGAACACAATTTTATCAATATCTGATTTTAAATTCTGACGGTTTAACTGATTATGTCAAATCTCATAAAATACATGATGTTTTAAAACAAGAGCAAGATATTCATGCGACAGGTCAAGCGATTCTTGATCTTGCTGTCAAACATGAAGCGAAAGATAATATTTCTTTTGTTCTTGCAGAAATTGCAGGTGAGCCTGTATGATAGGGCGTTTGATAGATGATCGCTATGAATTAACCCAAATTCTTGGCGGCGGTGGTATGTCGAATGTCTACGTTGCAATGGACACCATTTTAAATCGTAAAGTGGCAGTCAAGTTGATTCATATTTTGCCGAATGAAAAACAAGCAACAGTGCAACGCTTTGAAAGAGAAGTGCAAAATACGACACGGTTATCACATAAAAATATTGTGAGCGTACTCGATGTTGGTGAAGAAGATGATTGTTTCTTTTTAGTGATGGAATATATTGAGGGACCGACTTTATCAGATTATATAAAAGCACACGGCCCCTTACAGCCACAAAAAGCACTACAATTTATGGAGCAAATTTTAAGTGGTATCCGTCATGCACATGAACAAGGGATTATCCATCGGGATATTAAACCGCAAAATATGATTATTGATCGTAATCAAACATTAAAAATTGTAGATTTTGGAATCGCCAAAGCGTTAAGTGAAACAGCGATGACACAGACGAATCATGTGGTCGGAACAGTGCAATATCTTTCGCCAGAACAAGCAAAAGGTGAGAAAACCGGAGAGCGCTCTGATATTTATTCTTTAGGTATCGTTTTGTATGAAATGTTAACTGGACAACCGCCATTTAATGGTGAAACGCCTGTTAGTATTGCGATTAAGCAGATACAAGAGACAGTCCCTAATGTAAGTGATAAAAGAAGGGATGTTCCGCAAGCATTAAGTAATGTCATTTTAAAAGCGACAGAAAAAGAGCAAAGTAATAGATATCGCTCTGTCTCAGAGATGGCGAGTGATGTCATGTCTACACTAGATCCTAGTCGTAAAAATGAACCCCTTTATGAATCGGATACATCTAAAACGAAAACAGTGCCTATTGATAAAAATGCGCTAAAGATAGAACAAGATAAACAAAATAAATCTGTAAAAGAAACAACACAAATTCCAATCGTTCAAACTGAAAAACAAGCTGAACCTAAACAGTCTAAGAAGGCCTCTTATTATGTGCCAACACAGAAACGCTCTGTCCGCAAAAAAGTGGTCTTTGGTTTTATCCTAGTCCTGTTAGTCGCAAGTTTGTTTGTTTTTATGGCCGCAGCTATGATTGGCAATAAATATAGCCAAGTCCCTGATGTACTTGGTAAATCAGAACAACAAACCGAAAAGTTATTAAAAGATAACAAGCTTAAAATTGGCCACATTTCACACGAATATAGTGACCATTATGATAAAGAACGTGTTATGGCGATTAAACCTGAAGCTGGTTCAAAAGTAGAACAAAACAGTCAGGTTGATATTATTATTTCTAAAGGCCAACATATTGAGAAAATGCCGAATCTCATTGGTATGACTAAACGTGATGCTGAAAATAAATTGAAGTCATTAGGCTTTAGTCATGTGACTTTTACAACTGCATACACACAAAACGATATTGAAAAAGGAAGCATAGAAGCACAAAGTATTACACCAGGGGAAAATGTTGTCGTTACTAAAGATGCAGTACAGATTACTGAGTCACTTGGAAAGCGACAAATCTATGTCGATGATTACACAAATCAAGATTATGATAAGGTCAAACAAGAGTTGGAAGAAAAAGGTTTAAATGTTGAAATAGAAAAAGAGCGTGCAGATCATCATGTGAAAGAAAATCATATCATTAACCACACCCCTAAAAAGACGAACGTCGATGAAGGAGACACTGTAAGATTTATCATCTCTACCGGCAAAGAAGAAGATGATGACAGTGAGGATAAAGCAGATCGTGATTCTAAAACTGTGCGGGAGAAACCTTATTCTGAAAATGTGACAATTCCATATAGTGGCAAAAACAAAAAAGCACAAAAAGTAGAAGTGTATATCCAAGATAAAAATAATGATAGTGATTCACCGGCTGAAACTTTCACTATTTCCAAAAGCATTTCTTATCCTTTAAATTTAACAATACCTAAAGATGATTCAGGTCATTATGAAATTAAAGTAGATGGGAAAACGGTTGACAGAAAAACAATTCATTACGATGATTTATAACTAATCAATACGCCATATGATTCAAATGTTGTTTGAGCATTCGAAATCATATGGCGTATTCTCATATTGTATATATTTAAATAGAGATGACGGATGCGTTCCGCACTTTATAATGTCTTTGTGTGCTTGGCTTTGATATAATAACTAAGGAATCTAAAGGAAAAAATGAGGTGTGAATTTGAAAACAGGTAGAATTATCAGATCATTAAGTGGTGTTTATCGAGTCGATGTTGAAGGTGAAATATATGATGCAAAAGCGCGAGGACTTTTTAGAAAAAAACAAATTTCACCGATTGTTGGTGATATTGTCGATATCGATATTGAAACCCATTCATCAGGCTATATTCAGCATGTACATCCTCGGAAGAATGAATTAAAACGCCCACCTGTGAGTAATATTGACTTGTTGATTGTTGTGATGAGTGCGGTGTCACCAAATTTTTCTAGTCAACTCTTAGATCGTTTTCTCGTCATCGGACATTCATATGGCCTACATCCTAACATCTTAATTACTAAAAAAGATCTTGCGTCTAAAGATGAGCAAATTAAAATTCAAGACACATTAGATTATTATGAGAAAATAGGGTATCAAACACAATTTATTGGTAAAGATGACGATGTGAAAAGTGTCTTTAAAGATTGGGCACCTGGTTTGGCTGTATTGAGCGGTCAGTCTGGTGTAGGGAAATCAACGCTTCTAAATCGCTATGCGCCAGATTTAGCGTTGGCAACGAATGAAATATCACAATCTTTAAATAGAGGTAAGCATACAACAAGACATGTTGAATTATATAAGCGTGAAAATGGGCATATCGCGGATACACCAGGATTTAGCGCTTTAGATTTTGAGCATATCGGAAAGGAAGAGCTTCGAGACTATTTTATAGACATCGCACAATTGGGTGAACTGTGTAAATTTAGAAACTGTTACCATATTAATGAACCCAAATGTCATGTCAAAGAAAAAGTAGCACAAAATGAGCTACCTGAATTCCGTTATCAGCATTATGTTCAACTTTTTAATGAAATTTCTAATCGAAAGGTAAGGTACTAATGACAAAAATATTTCCTTCTTTATTATCGGCAGACTTTCTGAACTTAAAACAGGAAATGATTGAACTTGAGCGCGCAGGGGTCGATGCGCTGCATTTTGATGTGATGGATGGTCAATTCGTTCCAAACATTTCAATTGGTTTTCCAATCCTTGAAGCTGTCCGATCTGCGACATCTTTACCGATTGACGTTCATTTAATGATTAACAATCCGGAGCAGTATATTGATACTTTTATCGATAAAGGTGCCAATAAACTTTCTGTACATTATGAAGCTACCCCGCATATCCACAGAATTGTTCAAAGAATTAAAAATAGAGGCGTTGAAGCGGGTGTTGTTATTAATCCAGGTACACCCATCAGTGCATTAGATACGCTTTTAGATGAAGTGGATTATGTTCTTATTATGTCCGTAAACCCTGGATTTGGTGGCCAAAAATTTATTCCATCATCATTAAGAAAGATAGCGCAATTAAAAGAACAAAGAAACCAACGTGAACTTGATTTTAAAATCGAAGTTGATGGCGGTGTCAATGCCGAAACAGCAACCCAAGTGATTGAAGCGGGTGCGGATTGGTTAGTGGCAGGTTCTTATTTCTTTAATCAACAAAATTATCAGCAAGCAACACAAATTTTAAAAGGTGAGGCATAAACCATGACAAAAAGCATCTGTTTGTTATGTAGTTCTCGTGATTTACCTGAACAAGTATTAGAATACCATCATAATAAGCAGTGGGCGGGTGTTGATAGAGGCACACTTCTTTTACTTCAACATCAAATCACACCTGTTTTTGCTGTAGGTGATTTTGATTCGATTTCATCTTCTGAACGTGAATGGATAAAATCACATATTACAATTGAACCTGTGCCTGCAGAAAAAGCAGATACAGATTTAGCGCTAGCGGTCCATCAAGCGGTTGCTTTAGGTTACGATGAAATTAAAATCTATGGTGCTACAGGTGGGCGACTAGATCACTTTATGGGCGCGATGGCTTTGCTCCAAAATCCAGATTTTAAAAACAAGAAAATGGTATTAATTGATAAAATCAATGAGGTTGAATATTTAACAGAGGGTCGCTACACTATCGAGAATAACGAGCGTTTTAAATATGTATCTTTTCCTTTAGGAGTAGATCAGGTGAAGTTATCTTTAAAAGGTTTTAAGTATGAATTAGATGAAGTGACTTTACAACGCGGATCCACACTGACGATTTCAAATGAATTTATAGAGGATAAGAGCGAAGTGATTGTCCATGAAGGGGCGGTTTTTCTTATGAGAAGCCGTGACGAATAAAAATTAAAGCAACAAAAAACGAGTCTTCCACATAAAGACTCGTTTTATTTTAATCTATTATGTTAATTATACGCGAGTGACTTTACCTGATTTTAAAGCACGAGCTGAAACCCAAACTTTTTTAGGTTTGCCATCAACAAGGATTCTAACTTTTTGTAAATTAGCATTCCAACGACGTTTTGAAGCGTTTAACGCGTGTGAACGGTTGTTTCCTGTTGAAGCTTTACGTCCTGTAACGAAACATTCTTTACCCATCATCGTACCTCCTTTAAGAAATACATATACACTTTGCTACTACATACTAACGTAATATACCACATTAAACATTGACATGCAATATTAAATTAGGGTATATTTTCAGATATTACTTTTTGTAGTGGTCGATTTCTGATATAATTTACTGTTGTGATTAAGCGTTGTTTGCTAAGAATGACGAACAAGGAACATCTCCATTGGCATAAGACTTATATGTATAGTAATATAAGGTTTACTAGAAATTGATTTTCTTTACATTTTGTTCATGTAAGTTTTGAAATTGAAAAATGGATGATGACATAAAGCGGACTGATTGAGAATAGGAGGCGTATGATATGGCATTAGAAATTACGAATGATTATGGTAGTATTGACATTTCAAACGAAGTGATAGCATCTATTGTAGGCGGAAAAGCTGTGGAATGTTACGGTATTGTGGGTATGGCATCTCGTCAGCAAGTGAGAGATGGTATTGCAGAAATTCTCGGACATGAAAATTATGCTAAAGGTATTGTTGTGAGAGAAAATGAAGGTATATTAGATGTTGATATGCATATCATTGTTAGCTATGGCGTTAAAATCTCAGAAGTTGCGCAAAATGTGCAATCAACAGTGAAATATACTTTAGAGCATACATTAAAACTAAAAGTAAACTCTGTGAATATTTTTGTACAGGGTGTACGTTTTAATAATGACGGGAATGACAAATAGGAGGATATTTGCATGATTACTAAGATCAACGGCAATTTATTTGCCGAAATGATTATACAAGGGGCTCAAAACTTATCGAATAATGCGGATATGGTTGATGCGTTAAATGTTTATCCAGTACCTGACGGGGACACAGGGACGAATATGAACTTATCTATGACTTCAGGGCGTGAAGAAGTTCAAAGCCATCTCACAAGTCATATTGGTGACTTAGGGAAAGCTTTTTCAAAAGGTTTGTTGATGGGCGCACGTGGTAATTCAGGTGTGATTTTATCTCAAATTTTTAGAGGTTTCTCTAAAGCATTAGAAGATGAAAAACATATCGATGCCAAGCAGTTTGCGCACAGTTTTGATGCAGGTGTTAAAACGGCGTATAAGGCAGTGATGAAACCTGTTGAAGGAACAATTTTAACTGTTGCCAAAGATGCAGCACAAGCAGCAATCGATATAGCTGAAGAAACAGAAGACTGTTTGGAAATGATGACTCGCGTTTATGAGGCAGCGCAAAAATCACTTGAAAATACACCTAATCTTTTACCTGTCTTAAAGGAAGTCGGTGTTGTTGATAGTGGTGGTAAAGGGTTAACACTTGTTTATGAAGGTTTCTTAAAAGCAATGAAAGGTGAAAAAGTAGAAGCGCACGCGCCTAAAGTGGATACAGAAACTTTCTTTAATGACGATCATGATTTTCATGGTGTAATTAATACAGAAGATATTGTTTACGGCTACTGTACTGAAATGATGGTTCGTTTTCAACCTGGAAAAGAAAAATTTGATGAAACGACTTTCCGTTCAGATATGAGTGAATTTGGTGATTCTTTACTTGTGATTAGTGACGATGAAATTGTTAAAGTTCATGTTCACACTGAGACGCCAGGTGAAGTATTCACGTTTGGTCAAAAGTACGGTGAACTGATTAAAGTTAAAGCTGAAAATATGCGTGAACAACATCGTGAGGTATTACGTAAAGAAGCATCGAATGAAAGTGCAAAACAAAAGCAAGAACCTGCTCAAAATGTTGAAACGGCAATTGTTACGATTTCTATGGGTGAAGGCATTACGGAGTTATTTAAATCCATGGGTGCAACACATGTCATTAATGGTGGTCAAACGATGAATCCGTCTACGGAGGATATCGTCAATGTGATTAATGAAAGTGGTTGTAAACGTGCAATTATCTTGCCTAATAATAAAAATATACAAATGGCAAGTCAACAAGCAGCTGAAATTGTTGACGTAGAAGCTGTTGTCATTCCAACACGTACTGTTCCTCAAGGTATCGTAGCCATGTTCCATTATGATGAAAGTGTTGAACTTGATGAAAATGAAACTGCGATGACTGCAGCTTTAGAAAATGTAAAGTCTGGTTCAATTACATATGCTGTTCGAGATACAAAAATTGACGGCATTAAAATTGAAAAAGATGCATATATGGGATTAGTGGAAGATAAAATCATTGCGAGTGATCGTGATGAACAACAAGTCATTCAAAAAACTTTGGAGACTATGTTGGATGAAGATAGTGAAATTCTAACCATTATTACTGGTGATGAAGCAAATTCAGCAACAACTGAATGGATTGAATCATTTGTTGAAACACATTATGAAGATGTTGAGATTGAAGTTCAAAATGGTCAACAACCTATTTATCCTTATTTGTTTGCTGTCGAATAAACCATGGATTCAGTAGCTTAGTGAGAGGTCATTTTATGCATGACTTAGAGTGGTGATAACTATGGTGAAGAGGCGCAATGAAATAGATGGATTACTTTCATATACGATCACGCCTCATAGGGGTGAAATAGTCATTTCTTGCTTAATGTGAGATGACTGTTTTACTCCTATTTTTAATGAGAAATAACATCAACTAGGGGTGTTAAAGAATGATATTGAGTGTTTACATGTAATTAAGAAGATGTTTTAAATATTTATGAAACTTTCTATTTTATATGTTTACAATGTCAAATTTTTAATCAATATGGAAGATTGTTATAATAAAGTTACACTTTATGTGGTCTAAAACGGGGGGAGCAAAAAATGAAATATAAAAGCGTATTTGATATTATAGGGCCAACAATGGTGGGTCCTTCATCATCACATACAGCAGGTGCAGTCAGAATCGGATTGGTTGCTAGAGATTTGTTTGGAAAACAACCGAGTCGTGCCGATATATATTTATATGGTTCATTTATGGAAACGTACAAAGGACACGGTACAGACGTAGCATTGGTCGGCGGTTTGTTAGGTTACGATACAGATGATGATCGAATTGAATCTAGTTTGGAAACTGCAGAATCACAAGGAATGCGGGTACATTTTATAGAAATGACTGAGGAACGCTCGCACCCGAATACGGCAATTATAGATATGACGGATGACGATAAAAATATATCAGTTGAAGGTGTTTCAATCGGTGGTGGCAAAATAGAAATTGTGGCGATTAATGGTTTTCCACTTGCGATTAGTGGTAATTATCCAACCTTACTCGTCTTCCACCAAGACACATTCGGTACGATTGGTAAAGTAGCTAATATTTTAGGTGATTACAGCATTAATGTTGGGAGTATGCAAGTCGCGCGTAAAGAAAAAGGCGACGAAGCATTAATGACCTGTGAATTAGATGATGATATTAGTGAAGATGTGTTAGCGTTGATTAGAAAAGTACCTGGTGTTGTGACAGTATCGTTAATGGGGGATGCGTAAAATGGAAAGCATTAAAATGTTTAAAAGTGTGAAAGAATTAATAGCGAAATGTGAAGCTGAGAATAAAGCGATATATGAAGTGATGCTCGAACAAGAGATGGCTGTTACAGGTTTGTCTGCTGAAGCAGTCTATACACAGATGAATCACAACTTGGAAACAATGGAAAAAGCATTAGAAGAAGGACTCGCTGGCGTAACATCTAAAACAGGCCTAACAGGTGGCGATGCTGTTTTAATGAAAGCGTATATTGAAAAAGGTCAAACGCTTGCTGGAGATCTCGTTTTAGATGCTGTGAGTAAAGCAGTGGCAACAAATGAAGTCAATGCAGCAATGGGGAAAATTTGTGCGACACCGACTGCTGGCTCAGCAGGTGTTGTACCTGGTGTTTTATTTTCGCTTAAAAATCGATTACAATTAACTCGACAAGATATGCTGAATTTTTTACTTACATCAGGCGCATTTGGTTTCGTGGTAGCCAATAACGCTTCTATCTCAGGGGCGGCAGGCGGATGCCAAGCTGAAGTAGGTTCAGCAAGTGCTATGGCAGCGGCTGCTATTGTAGAAGCGGCAGGTGGTACGCCGCAACAATCAGCAGAAGGATTTGCAATCTGTCTTAAAAATATGCTCGGCTTAGTTTGTGACCCAGTCGCAGGTTTAGTGGAGGTCCCTTGTGTTAAAAGAAATGCTGCAGGTGCGTCAAATGCGATTGTTTCTGCTGATATGGCTTTAGCAGGAATTGAATCACGTATTCCTACTGACGAAGTGATTGATGCGATGTACAAAATTGGACAAACGATGCCTTCTGCTCTGCGTGAAACGGGTCGTGGTGGCTTGGCAGGTACACCGACCGGTCAACGATTAAAACAACAAATTTTTGGTGATTAAATATGACAAACATCAATCTTATCAATAATCCTTATAGTTTAAAGGAAATTAAAGGCTTAGGTCCAAAGCGACTCGCCATTTTAAATGAAATGAATATTTATACCATTCAAGATCTTGTGCTTTATTTGCCAACGCGTTATGAAGATAATACGTTGGTAGATATCACAACTGCGGAAGATGAAGCCAATGTGACAGTTCGAGGAGAAGTTTATTCGACTCCAACTGTCGCTTTTTTTGGACGTAACCGTTCTAAGCTAACTGTGCATGTAATGGTAAATGGCGTTGCAGTGAAAGCGATATATTTTAATCAGCCATATTTGAAGAATAAAATCCAATTACATGAAACAGTTATTATAAAAGGGAAGTGGTCACGACGAAAGCAAGAAATAAATGGAAATAAAATGTTTTTTAGCGCAGATTCTATTTCCGATGCACAGTACACACCCGTCTATCGTGTAAAGGAGGGAATCAAACAAAAACAACTTAGAGATATGATTCGAGAAACATTAAATCATATTACGATTGAAGAATGGTTACCTGAAGCGTTGCGTACTAAATATAAATTAGAAACATTGAGTGATACATTACACGCTTTACATGAAGCAAAAGACCAGCAGTCTCTCATTAAAGCAAGACGAACGTTTGCATTTACAGAATTTTTTATGTTTGAATTACGGATGCAATGGTTGAACAGAATTGAAAAATCAACTGATGATGCGATTGAAGTGGATTATGATTTACAACAAGTCAAAGCTTTTATACAAACGTTACCATTTGAATTAACAGAAGGTCAAAAGCAGAGTGTGAATGAAATATTTAGAGATTTGAAAGCACCGATACGGATGCATCGTCTGCTACAAGGGGATGTTGGGTCAGGTAAAACGGTTGTAGCGGCGATTTGTATGTATGCGATGAAGACTGCGGGTTTTCAATCTGCTTTAATGGTACCGACAGAAATTCTTGCAGAACAACATGCTGATAGCCTTGCACAACTATTTGGGGCGCATATGAATGTGGCGCTTCTGACAGGTTCGGTCAAAGGGAAAAGACGAAAATTGCTTTTAGAACAGCTGGAAAATGGAGAGATTGATTGTGTAGTAGGAACACATGCATTAATTCAAGATGACGTTAATTTTAAGGATGTGGGTTTAGTTATTACAGACGAACAACACCGCTTTGGCGTTCAACAAAGACAGAAGCTGCGTGAAAAAGGGGCTTTGTCCAATGTATTGTTTATGACAGCGACCCCTATACCTAGAACGTTGGCGATTTCAGTTTTTGGCGAAATGGATGTTTCATCAATAAAGAGTTTACCTAAAGGACGCAAACCTATACAAACACATTGGATCAAACATGAAAGATATGATCTAGCCATTGAAAAAATGAATAATGAGTTGAAAAAAGGACGCCAGGCTTATGTTATTTCACCTTTAATAGAAAGCTCTGAGCATTTGGAAGATGTGCAAAACGCAATTGCTTTATATGAAAATCTGCAAGTTGCCTTTCCTGATCAACGGATTGGACTATTACATGGAAGAATGACTTCTGATGAGAAAGATCAAGTGATGCATCAGTTTAGTGCTCATGAACTTGATGTGCTCGTTGCAACAACTGTTGTCGAAGTAGGGGTCAATGTGCCTAACGCAACATTTATGATGATATATGATGCAGACCGCTTCGGATTATCCACCTTACACCAACTCCGTGGACGAGTCGGCCGAAGTGATCATCAAAGTTATTGTGTGCTGATTGCTTCACCTAAAACTGAGACCGGTATCGAGCGTATGCAAATTATGACGCAGACCACGGATGGATTCGAACTGAGTGAGAGAGATTTAGAAATGCGTGGACCAGGAGATTTTTTTGGTGTGAAACAAAGTGGCTTGCCTGACTTTTTGGTCGGAAATCTTGTTGAAGATTATCGAATGCTAGAAGTCGCTAGGGATGAAGCAGCACAACTCATTCAATCGGGTGACTTTTTCACGCCAGCATACGAACGTTTGCGTACATTTATTGAAGATAAAATACTCTATCAAAGTTTTGATTAATCATGACACTTAAAAATAAAAGAGAAAATCGCTGTGTCATCGCACTATACAAGCATATTAAATTGTTTTGAAACTAAGGTTGAACGTGTTAAAATAATGTGGAGTCAATTGAGACTTGGTACTAAATTTTGGGTGGCGATGATGTGAAAAAGACTAAGGATGAGAGACGCACGCTAATTGAAACAACCATCCAACAAAATCCGTTTATTACGGATCAAGCATTAAGCGAGATGTTTGAAGTGAGTATACAAACGATTCGTCTTGATCGTAATCAACTTAAGATACCTGAACTACGTGAACGTGTGAAAAGTGTCGCAAAAGATCAATACCAAAATATTAGTGCTTTGGAGGATCAAGATATTATAGGTGATATCGTTTCACTTGAACCGAATCATTATGGTAAATCTATTTTGACAATCACAAAGAAGGACGTTTTTTCTAGAAATGAAATAGCGCGTGGACATGTTTTGTTTGCACAAGCGAATTCGTTATGCGTCGCAATGGTTAAACATATCGCTGTATTAACAAAAGAAAGTCATATTCACTTTGTAAAGCCTGTTCATTTAGGTGATGTTGTCATGGCAACAGCAGAGGTTGAATTTCATGATGACAAGTATTATGAAATGAGTGTCACTTCTTATGTTGAAAAAGAAAGAGTCTTTGAAGGAATATTTAAAATGTATTACATAAGTGAGGATGAATAAGATGGTAAAATTAGCTGTAGATATGATGGGTGGCGACGATGCACCGAATATCGTTCTCGAAGGTGTTGAAAAAGCAGTTAATGAATTTGAGGACTTGGAAATCATTTTATTTGGAGATGAAAAGCAGTGTCATATTCAGCACCCTAGAGTAGAAGTCAGACATACGACTGAAGAAATTACGATGGAAGATGAACCAGTTCGCGCGATTAAGCGTAAGAAAGATAGTTCAATGGTGCGTATGGCAGAGGCGGTAAAAAATGGTGAGGCAGATGCATGTGTATCAGCTGGGAATACGGGTGCACTTATGTCATCAGGTCTATTCATCGTAGGTCGTTTGCCGGGTGTTGCACGTCCAGCACTAGTGGTGACGTTACCAACAGTAAGTGGTAAAGGTGTTGTACTCCTAGATGTGGGCGCAAATGCAGATGCGAAAGCTGAGCATTTATATCAAAATGCTGTGCTCGGACATATTTATGCACAAAAGCTAAGAGGTATTGAAACGCCTAAAGTTGCGTTGTTAAATATCGGTACCGAAGCTAAAAAAGGAAATAGCTTAACAAAAGAAGCTTTTAATTTAATGTCAAAAACTGAACAGTTTCATTTTGTCGGTAATATTGAAGCGAAGTCAATCATGGAAGACGAAGCAGATGTTATTGTGACAGACGGTTATACAGGTAATATGATTTTGAAAAATTTAGAAGGTATTGCCAAATCGTTTGGTAAAATCATTAAAAATGATTTATTACATAATATGAAAAATAAACTGGCAGCTTTAATTATGAGAAAAGATATTAAGCATATCGCGAAACAATTAGATTACACTGAGTATGGCGGCTCGGTGTTACTTGGGCTTGACGGAATTGTAGTAAAAGCACATGGAAGTTCAAATGCCAAAGCATTTTATTCAGCGATTCGCCAAGCAAAAATTGCAGCGGATACGCGAATTGTTGAAAACATGAGAGAAAAGGTGGCTGAATAAAGTGGGTAAAACTGTTTTAATGTTTCCGGGACAAGGTGCCCAAAAAGTCGGAATGGCACAAGATTTGTATCAACAAGATCAAGCTGCCACACATATTCTTAATCAAGCACAATCACAAATGCCTTTTGATTTATTAGAAACGATGTTTGAGGATCCAGAGGCGATTTTAGGTCAAACTGAAAATACCCAACCTGCGCTACTCACACACAGTATGGCGCTATATGCGGCTATGGGACAACCTAAAAGTGACTTTACTTTAGGCCATAGTCTTGGTGAATATGCGAGTTTAGTAATGAGTGGTGTTTTAAAATTTGAAGATGCCGTTCAAATCGTTCGCAAACGTGGGGAACTCATGGCACAAGCTTTTCCTA
Source organism: Staphylococcus sp. 191 (assembly GCF_011174885.1). Lineage (NCBI taxonomy): Bacteria > Bacillati > Bacillota > Bacilli > Caryophanales > Staphylococcaceae > Staphylococcus > Staphylococcus sp. 191. Next base: position 44,955 of record NZ_PNRJ01000007.1, read on the forward strand.
AAGGTGTCGGAAGTATGGCAGCGGTATTAGGTTTGTCTTTGGAGGAAGTCAAAACGATTTGTGATCAAATTTCAACGGAACAGTACGTCGTTGAACCTGCGAATATCAATTGTCCTGGTCAAATTGTTGTTTCAGGTCATAAGGAAGCCATCGATCGCTTTGTAGCTGAAGGTAAAAGTTTAGGTGCCAAACGTGTTTTACCGTTAGACGTGTCAGGGCCATTTCATTCGTCGATGATGCAAGTCATTGAATCAGAATTTACAACTTATATTAATCAGTTTGAATGGCATTCAGCGACAACACCAGTCGTTCAAAATGTGAATGCATCATCTGAAGTAGATGCGACACAAATCAAACAAAATATGATTAAACAGTTGTATGCTCCTGTTCAATTTATTGATTCTGTAGAATGGTTAATCGAACAAGGTGCAGACCACTTTATAGAAGTAGGGCCAGGCAAAGTTCTATCCGGTTTAGTTAAAAAGATCAACAGAAATGTAAAAATAACTTCGATCCAAACACTCGAAGATGTAAAGGAATGGAAAGCAGATGAGTAAAGTAGCATTAGTCACAGGCGCTTCTCGCGGTATCGGTCGTAGTATTGCTTTGCAATTAGCAGAAGAAGGTTATCATGTTGTTGTTAACTATGCAGGCAATCAAGAAAAAGCAGAAGAAGTTGTTGAACAAATTAAACAAAAAGGCGTTGATGCAGTAGCCATTCAAGCTAATGTTTCAAACGGCGATGAAGTGAAAGCGATGATTAAAGAAGTCGTTAAAACATTTGGTTCAATCGATGTACTTGTAAACAACGCAGGGATTACAAGAGATAATTTATTGATGAGAATGAAAGAGCGCGAATGGGACGAAGTCATTGATACAAACTTAAAAGGTGTCTTTAATTGTATTCAAAAAGTGACGCCACAAATGTTAAAACAACGTCATGGTCGCATTATCAACTTAACAAGTATCGTCGGTGCGGTAGGTAATCCTGGACAAATTAATTATGTCGCGTCTAAAGCGGGAGTCATTGGTATGACAAAAACAGCGGCAAGAGAACTTGCATCACGTAACATTACGATTAATGCAGTAGCCCCTGGTTTTATCGTTTCTGATATGACAGATGCATTAAATGATGAGTTGAAAGAAACGATGAAATCACAAATTCCACTAGGTCGCTTTGGACAAGATACAGATATTGCGCATACAGTTGCATTTCTTGCTTCTGATAAAGCGGAATATATCACAGGACAAACGTTACATGTAAATGGTGGCATGCATATGGAATAAAGTTTGAGACATGACTTTGTTTCAGACTAAAAAAGTGCGAAATGATTGTGACAAATAAATGTGAAATAAATATTTTAATGTGTATTAATCAAATATCGATTTCATATGATTTGAATCATGGTATAATAGTTCTCGTAAACGGATGAGTCTTCTCGGAAATGGGTTGTATTTAGGCCAATAAAATGGCAAAATATAACAGTCGAGTGTTTCAATTCGATACGAAGAATCATGCAAAGTGTTGAACTACAGCACAAGCTTTTAAAGGAGGTGAAGGGCTGTGGAAAACTTCGATAAAGTAAAAGACATCATTGTTGATCGTTTAGGCGTAGACGCTGATAAAGTAACTGAAGGTGCATCTTTCAAAGAAGATTTAGGTGCAGATTCACTTGATATTGCTGAATTAGTGATGGAATTAGAGGATGAATTTGGTACTGAAATTCCAGATGAAGAAGCGGAAAAAATCAACACAGTTGGAGACGCTGTTAATTACATTAATACACTTGAAAAATAATTGTTTTCATCTGAGTCGATGTTTCGGCTCAGATTTTTTACTAATCTGATAGGTTTCAAGTGTAACATCACGTATAATAGAAGAGCAATTGTGATTGAAGTGTCAATTGAACGATGAGTCCCACTTTTAGTGAACAACATGACAACGTGTGATGTGCTCACTAAAAGTTTGGGAGCGTGTTCATATTCATATATCACCTCTTGGTACACTTGTGGTGAATGTTGTGTCGAACGGAGAAGACTGTGAAGACGTCATCATGTACTTCATAAACACTTAATACAAGGAGGTCAACTCATGGCGAAGGTGAGAAAGGAAGAACTAGTATTACAATTTGAAAAAAACTTTAAAAATAAAATGAAAGAACTTCAATTAACATATCATGATATTTCGATATATCAACAGGCATTTTCTCATTCAAGTTTTATAAACGATTACAATATGGAACGAATCGAGCATAATGAGCGATTGGAATTTTTAGGGGATGCTGTATTAGAACTAACCGTCTCGCGTTATTTGTTTGATGAATATCCGCAATTGCCGGAAGGGGATTTAACAAAGATGAGGGCAACAATGGTTTGTGAACCTTCACTCGTCATTTTTGCACAGCAAATTGACCTGATGCCATTGATTTTGTTAGGAAAAGGCGAAGAAAAAACGGGTGGCCGAACTCGCCCTTCATTAGTGGCTGATGTGTTTGAAGCATTTGTCGGTGCAATATATTTGGATCAAGGGTTAGAGACAGTTTGGAAATTTGCAGAAGCTGTTATTTTTCCTCATGTGAAAGACCAGCAACATTTAGGTGTGATTGATTTCAAAACGAAATTGCAAGAGTATGTACATCAGAATTATCTTGGTGTGATTACGTATCGTATCGCTAAAGAGGATGGGCCTGCACATAATAAAACTTTTACCTCTGAAATTATAATCAATGGGAAGCCTGTATCTCAAGGTGAAGGACGTACTAAAAAAGAATCTGAACAAAAAGCAGCTGAACAGGCATATTTGCAAATGACACATAAGGAGTAGACAATGGTGTATTTAAAGTCAATTGATGCATATGGATTTAAATCATTTGCTGAGTCAACGCAGATTGAATTTGATGAAGGTGTAACTGCAATTGTAGGACCCAATGGGAGTGGTAAAAGTAATATTACCGATGCAATTAAATGGGTGCTCGGTGAACAATCTGCACGTGTATTGCGTGGGAGTAAGATGGAGGATATTATTTTCTCCGGGTCAAAACATCGTCATGCACAGAATTTTGCAGAGGTTCAGTTGAAATTAGATAACAGCAAAGGCATTTTGAATATCGATGCCGCAGAAGTTGTTGTAACAAGACGACTTTACCGTAACGGAGATAGCGCTTTTTATCTTAATAATGAAAGACAGCGCCTCAAAGATATTAGAGAGTTATTTTTAGATTCAGGTTTGGGAAAAGAAGCATTTAGCATTATTTCTCAAGGTAAAGTGGATGAGGTTTTGAATGCCAAACCGATTGATCGACGTCAAATTATCGAAGAGTCAGCAGGAGTTCTAAAATATAAAAAGAGAAAAGAAGCGTCACTAGAAAAACTCGATGATACAGAAAGCAATCTGACACGTGTTGAGGATATTTTGTATGATTTAGAGGGTAGAGTAGAGCCTTTAAAAGAAGAAGCGGCAATCGCAAAAGAATATTTGCAACTCAGTCAAACATTAGAACAAAGTGATATTAGAGTCACTGTTCATGATATTCGGTCTTATCAAAAACAAATCGAAGCGCATGATACGACCTTAAATGAATTGAAAAGTATCCAAGCTAAAATCGCCCAGAAAAAGTCTAAAATTACGCATATGATTCAAACGGCTAAAGGGAAACGTTATGAAATCGATCAACAACTCGAAAAGGTCAACCAAAAATTGATTGAATCTACTGAGCAAGTTGAAAAATTGTCGGGCCAATATCAATTGATTGAAGAAAGACAAAAGAATCAGTCCCAAGCCAATGCACGCATTGAAGAAGAACAAGCTGCGTTAGAACGTCAACAGGCACAACTTGAAAAAGATATGCAAGCGGTAGAAAAAACGATTTCAGATTTGAAAGAAAAACGTAAAACGCTTAACCATCATATCCAAAAGTTAGAGGACCAGTTATATCAATCGGATGCGTCCATTGAAGAAACGCTAGAGCAAAGTAAAGATACTTACTATCAATTAATGACAGAACAAGCGGACGTCAATAATGATATTCGCTTTCTAACACGTACGATTGATGAACATAAAGTGAAGCAATCTCGCTTAGATTCACGTTTGACTGAAGCTTATAATCAGCTAACAGAGGCACAACATCAAATTGAATCCACGAGTCAGCAACGTCATGACAAGCAACAACAAATGCAAGCGGTGCAACAACAAAGTGAACAACTTGAAAATGAATTAGCTCAAATCCAACAAAATCAAAAAGATGATGAATCAAAGCTGTATCAGGCTTATCGATATAATGATAAGCTGAAATCACGAATTGAAAGTATGAAAATACGTGAAGAAGATTTTAGCCATTTTTACCAAGGAGTTAAAGCAGTTTTACAAGCTAAAGATCAATTGACTGGCATTCATGGTGCTGTTGCCCAACAAATCAATGTTTCTAGCGAACATACGACTGCCATTGAAACAGCTTTGGGCGCGACGACGCAACATGTCATTGTTACTGATGAACGTGCCGCACGCGAGGCCATCAATTATTTAAAAACAAAAAGACTAGGTCGTGCTACATTTTTACCGTTATCTGTCATTAAAGGGAAAAAGCTAGATTTATCACTCGTGCGTGTTGCGGAACGGCAAGCAGGATTTATTACCATTGCCAGTGATGCAGTACAAGTCGACGCGCAGTATAGACATATCATCGACAATTTATTAGGTCGAACATTGATTGTAGATACGTTAAAACATGCGAATGAAATTGCACGGGCAATTCAATATAAAACGCGTATCGTAACATTAGAAGGTGAAATTGTTAATCCTGGTGGCTCTATGACAGGTGGTGGGACACAGCAACGCCAAACGATATTAGGACAAAAGGATGAGCTGAATCGTTTGCAAGAACAACTCAAACAATATGTCGCACAAACACAGGCGCTCGAACAAGCTTGTCAAAAAAGAAAAAAAGAGCAAGATGATTTGAGTCAACGTTATGTAGAGGGACAACAACAATACAATCAGTTGAAACACGAACTACATGATTTAGCATTAGCACTTGATCGTTATACTGAAATAGAGCAGCGTTTGAAAAATGAGCATGAAGAATTTGAATTTGAAAAAAATGACGGCTATCAGGCAGATAAAAGTGAAGCGACATTAGTTGCTAAGCAAAAGCGGAAAGATGAGATTAAAAAAGAACTCAATGCTTTAGATGCACAAATTAAAGCAATGACTGAAAAAAATAAAGAAGGTAAAGTACAGACGACACAACTTCAACAACAATTGCATCAATATCAATCAGACTTAGCCGTTATTAAAGAACGTTTAACGACGCAACAACAGCATCTCAAACGTTATGATAAAGAACAACATGACATCAACGCGCATCAGCAAAAATTACTAGATCAATTAGCAGTCATCAACTCTGATGAGGTGAATGACAGTTCGGTTTTAGAAAATATTCAGGTGCAAATCACGCAAAAACAACAAGAAAAGGAAACAGATTTAAATCAACAAAATGAGCTAAGACATGCACGTCAAGATACAGAAGATTTAATAGAATCGAATGAAAAGGCATTAGAAGACACACATCAAAATTTACTGGATATCGAGAGTCAATATCAAGATATTAAATCTGCCCAATCACGACTAGATGTACTCATTGATCATGCGTTAAAACATTTAGACGAAAAATATCACATGACCTATGAACATGCAGCCGCAACGTATCCAAGTCAACCTGAAGAGATTGAGGCATTACGTCAGAAAGTGAAATTAACACAAATGTCAATTGATGAGCTGGGGCCAGTCAATCTGAACGCTATTGAACAATATGAAGAAGTCGAAGCACGTTACACTTTCCTTTCTGAGCAAAGAACCGATTTACGTGAAGCGAAATCAACGTTAGAGCAAATTATTCAAGAAATGGATATCGAGGTGTCTGATCGTTTTAGTACAACATTTCATGCGATTCAAGATCATTTTGCTGAAGTGTTTAAGTCGTTGTTTGGCGGAGGACAAGCAGAACTAACTTTAACTGAAAAAGATTATTTAACTGCTGGCGTCGAAATTAAAGTCCAACCGCCAGGCAAAAAATTACAGCACCTCTCGCTTTTAAGTGGCGGCGAAAGAGCCCTAAGTGCTATTGCTTTATTATTTGCAATCTTAAAAGTTAGATCAGCGCCGTTTGTTATTCTTGATGAAGTCGAGGCGGCATTAGACGAAGCCAATGTGATGCGCTATGCATCATATTTAAGAACGTTATCAATGGAAACACAGTTTATCGTCATTACCCATCGTAAAGGTACAATGGAAATGTGTGACCGTCTCTATGGTGTGACGATGCAAGAAATGGGTGTTTCCCGTTTAGTCAGTGTGAATTTGAATACTATAGATGAAGTGATAAAGGAGGACTCAAAATAAATGAGCTTTTTTAAACGTTTAAAAGATAAGTTTGCCAAATCCGAGCGAGAACAAGATGAACTGTTACAACATGATGAGACAGGGCAAGATGAAGATGATCATAAAAAGTTAAATGAAGCAGACACTTCATTAAAGTCTCAAGACAACAGGCCGTCTATGGATGATGAGTTCGATGATGGGTTAATATCTATTGAAGAGTTTGAAGAGTTAGAATCTCAAAAAATTGGTGCGAAATTCCGTGAAGGTTTAGAAAAATCACGTGAAAACTTCCAAAATCAATTAAATAACCTATTAGCGCATTATCGAAAAGTGGATGAAGATTTCTTTGAAGCATTGGAAGAAATGTTAATTCAAGCCGATGTTGGATTTAATACTGTAATGGAGTTAGTTGATGAATTACGTTTAGAAGCTAAGCGACGCAATATTACAGAAACTGAAGATTTACGCGAAGCTATTGTAGAAAAGATTGTTGAAATATACCAACAAGATGACGATCAATCAGAAGTCATGAATATTGAAGATGGACGTTTAAACGTTATTTTAATGGTCGGTGTCAATGGCGTAGGGAAAACGACAACGATTGGTAAGTTAGCGCATCGCTATCAATTGCAAGGTAAAAAAGTCATGCTTGCAGCAGGTGATACTTTCCGAGCAGGTGCCATTCAACAGCTTGAAGTATGGGGTGAACGCGTTGGTGTTGACGTCGTTCGTCAAGGAGAAGGATCTGATCCTGCTGCTGTCATGTATGATGCAATTAATGCCGCTAAAAACAAAGGTGTCGATATTTTAATTTGTGATACAGCAGGACGACTTCAAAATAAACAAAATTTAATGAATGAACTTGAAAAAGTTAAGCGTGTTATTTCGCGTTCAATTCCTGAAGCGCCACATGAAGTTTTACTTTGCTTAGATGCAACGACAGGTCAAAATGCTTTAGCACAAGCGAAGGCGTTTAAAGAAGTTACAAATGTGACTGGTATCGTTTTAACGAAATTAGATGGTACAGCTAAAGGGGGTATTGTGTTAGCGATACGAAATGAATTGCATATACCAGTTAAATATGTAGGACTTGGTGAAAAAATGGATGATTTACAGCCGTTCAATGCTGAAAGTTACGTTTATGGGTTGTTTGCTGACATGATCGAACAAAATGTGCCAGAATCTAATGATGATGATTCTGAGAATGAGGCATAGGCTATGCATGAAAATGACTTGATCAAAACAATTCGTATGAATTACTTATTTGATTTTTATCAATCACTCTTAACAGAAAAGCAGCGAAATTATTTACGACTCTTTTATTTAGAAGATTATGCATTAAGTGAAATTGCAGAGACATTTGAAGTGAGTCGTCAAGCAGTGTATGATAACATAAGAAGAACTGGCGATTTGGTAGAAGACTATGAAGCAAAATTGGGTTTATACCGTCGCTTTAAACGAAGACAAGAAATTTATCAATTAATGCATCAAAATATTAATGAACCAGAACGTATTCAATCATATATTAAAGAACTTGAAGAACTAGAATAAGGAGGGTCACTTTATGGCTTTTGAAGGATTATCCGATCGACTGCAAGCGACAATGCAGAAAATAAAAGGTAAAGGTAAAGTGACTGAAGCTGATATCAAAGCGATGATGCGGGAGGTACGTCTTGCTTTATTAGAAGCGGACGTAAACTTTAAAGTCGTCAAAAACTTTGTTAAGACAGTTTCAGACCGAGCTTTAGGCTCTGACGTTATGAAGTCATTAACACCAGGCCAACAAGTGATTAAAATCGTACAAGAGGAGCTCACTGCTTTAATGGGCGGCGATAATAGTACGATTACGATGGCTAAAAAACCACCTACAGTTGTGATGATGGTAGGTTTACAAGGGGCAGGTAAAACGACAACTGCAGGGAAACTCGCTTTATTAATGCGTAAAAAATATAATAAAAAGCCGTTGCTCGTTGCAGCTGATATTTATCGACCTGCCGCTATTAATCAATTACAGACTGTTGGAAAACAAATTGACATCCCTGTGTACACTGAGGGGGATCAAGTTAAACCTCAACAAATCGTGACGAACGCATTGCAACATGCAAAAGATGAGCATTTAGATTTTGTTATTATTGATACAGCGGGTCGTCTGCATATTGATGAAGCGCTAATGAATGAGCTACAAGAAGTGAAAGAAATTGCTAAGCCGAATGAAATCATGTTAGTCGTGGATGCAATGACAGGTCAAGATGCTGTAAATGTGGCAGAGTCATTTGATCAACAGTTAGACGTTACGGGTGTTACATTAACTAAACTAGACGGTGACACACGTGGTGGGGCAGCGCTTTCTATTAGAGCAGTAACACAAAAACCGATTAAATTTATAGGTATGAGCGAAAAGCTAGATGGCTTAGAATTGTTCCATCCTGAACGCATGGCATCACGTATATTAGGTATGGGTGACGTTTTAAGTCTGATTGAAAAAGCACAACAAGAAGTGGATGAAGAAAAAGCTAAAGACTTAGAAAAGAAAATGCGCACATCGTCATTCACGCTGGACGACTTTTTAGAACAGTTAGATCAAGTGAAAAATTTAGGGCCACTTGATGATATTATGAAAATGATTCCAGGTATGAATAAAATGAAAGGCTTGGATAAACTTAATATGAGCGATAAACAAATCGATCACATTAAAGCAATTATTCAGTCTATGACACCGACAGAAAGAGAAGACCCTGCTAAACTAAATGTTTCTAGAAAACGTAGAATTGCGAACGGTTCTGGACGCTCAATTCAAGAGGTCAACCGTCTGTTAAAACAATTCAACGATATGAAGAAAATGATGAAACAATTTACAGGCGGTGGAAAAGGTAAAAAAGGTAAGCAAAATCAATTACAAAATATGCTTAAAGGCATGAATCTGCCATTCTAAAATGAGTTCGGGGCATAAAATTTTTGATAACCTTGCCACAATGAACGTGTTTGCTTAGGCGCTGAAAACTACAGGTCAGGCTGAGGCTTACGACGTCATATTATACGTAGATTTATAATAGCGCTCAGGCGATTTTCTATTCAAAATCATCAGAGCGCTATTTATTTTGGAATTGATGCCTCAGACTTATTCAATGTATATTTTCTATATTTGTATATCAAGCACGAGTATAGTAGATTGTTTGAAAGTTTTTGCGTAGCTTCAGTAGCATCTTTATTTCAATATGTATGTTGGTAAAGAAATTTCTCTTTACAAACGTTATATGACCTGTTATTATAGTTTCTTGTAGATAACAAAACTTAATGAGAATTAAAGGAGAGAATAATAAATGGCAGTTAAAATTCGTTTAACACGTTTAGGTTCAAAAAGAAATCCATTTTACCGTATTGTAGTAGCAGATGCACGTTCACCACGTGATGGTCGTATCATCGAGCAAATCGGTACTTATAACCCAGCAGCAGTAAATGCGCCAGAGGTTAAAATTGATGAAGAATTAGCACTTAAATGGTTAAAAGACGGTGCAAAACCAACAGATACAGTTCATAATATTTTATCACGCGAAGGTATTTTAAAAACTTTCGATGAGCAAAAAAAAGCAAAATAATTTTGCTTTAACATTGAGCGGTCAAAGTAATCATAAAAAGGCCCACAATATGCTTTTTTATAATGCCTTGAACCCAATGACAATGTTAATGGAATAGCCGTTGTTCAAGTCAAAGCACGGACGCGCATTTGATTATATAATGCTTTGCTATTTGAAATATAAAGTCATCTACATTGACTTTATAACTTTAGTGTTTTCATAGGCGAGACGTAAATAGGATTCAAACCCTATGACAAATTGAATCATCGGTGTTAAGGGTGAGACGAAATGTTACTGAGATGTAACCGAGTCTCACCCTTTTTATACATAACAATAAGAAATAGGAGGTGCACATCATGAAAGTAGAAGTGGGTAAAATTGTAAATACGCACGGCATTAAAGGTGAGTTAAAAGTTCAATCACATTCTGATTTTACAGATATTCGCTTTCAACCAGGTGAAACATTACAAATTGATACGCCAACGGGAACAATGAATGTGGTTGTTAAATCACATCGCATGCATAAAGGTTTGCATATGCTCACATTTGAAGGCTATACCAATATTAATGAAGTTGAACATTTAAAAGGTTCTCATTTATTTCAAGAAAGAGATCATAAAGATATTGAACTCGGTGCGCATGAATACTACTATTCTGATATCATTGGTTGTACGGTTTTTGATGAAGATAGACCAATCGGACGTGTCACAGAAATCTTTGAGACAGGCGCAAATGATGTTTGGGTTGTTAAAGGAGAGAAAGAACATCTCATTCCTTACATAGCGGATGTCGTAAAAGAGGTTGATATTGAGAATCGTAAAATTATGATTACACCACTTGAAGGGTTGTTAAACGAATGAAGATCGATTATTTAACATTGTTTCCAGAAATGTTTGACGGTGTGTTGAATCAATCTATTTTAAAACGTGCGCGTGAAAAAGAAATTTTACAGACAGAGACGATTAATTTTCGAGATTACGCAGATAATAAGCATCATCAAGTCGATGATTATCCATTTGGTGGCGGGCAAGGTATGGTGTTAAAACCTGAACCTATCTTCAATGCAATGGATGCGATTGATGTCACGGATGAAACACGAGTGATATTGATGACGCCACAAGGTAAACCGTTTGATCAAAAATTGGCAGAGTCTTTATCGAAAGAAAAGCATCTCGTTTTTATTTGCGGTCATTATGAAGGCTATGATGAAAGAATAAGAGAAAAATTGGTCACGGATGAAATTTCAGTCGGTGATTTCGTGTTAACTGGAGGCGAATTGCCTGCGATGGTCATGACAGACGCCATTGTTAGATTGATACCTGGTGTATTAAGTAAGCAGGCATCACATGAAGATGATTCATTTTCAAGCGGTTTGTTGGAATTTCCTCAGTACACGCGCCCAAGAACGTTTAAAGATATGTCTGTTCCAGATGTATTACTTTCGGGAAACCACGACCATATTGAACAATGGCGTCACGAACAATCATTAAAAAGAACTTTTGAAAAGCGCCCAGATTTATTAGCATCTTATGATTTAAGCGAAAAAGATCAAAAGTATATTGAATCTTTAAAAGAACATTGAAAAACAAATTGATTTATGCTAGTATATTCTGAGTGTGGAAGCACAAAAATCACTATGATCCGCTGCTATATTTTGTCGAGGCAAGAACATAGTTTGAAGGAGAGAATAAAAAATGACAAATCACAAATTAATTGAAGCAGTGACTAAGTCACAATTACGCGATGATATCCCAGCATTCCGTGCAGGTGACACTTTACGTGTACACGTTCGTATTATTGAAGGTAGCCGTGAGCGTATCCAAGTATTCGAAGGTGTTGTTATCAAACGTCGTGGTGGCGGTATTTCTGAAACATTCACAGTTCGTAAAATTTCATCTGGTGTTGGTGTTGAACGTACATTCCCATTACACACACCAAAAATTGAAAAAATCGAAGTGAAACGTCGCGGTAAAGTACGTCGTGCGAAACTTTACTACTTACGTAGCTTACGTGGTAAAGCAGCGCGTATTCAAGAAATTCGTTAATTTCGAAGCGCAAAGTAACAAAATAAACATAAAACAAAAACCGGAAATCATGAATTTCCGGTTTTTTATATTTCAATTTTTATATATTTTCTCATATGAAGCAATCATCTGTGGTTTCGTACCCTGATCTTGATGAAGTCACGAGGCTCATTTGGGATATTGGAACACGAGTAATGTAGATTTACAGCAATCTAGAAATGAGGTCTGTCTCGTAAATCATTTATATGTCCCATCAATATGATTATTAAAAATATTGCCAATATCACGAAATTCAAGTAATACCTTCTCTTTGTAGTTATATTTAAGATCATTGAATTCTTAATGAGTTTCCCCCGTTTTTCTTAACCATTTTCGATATAACAATGCGCTGATGAGGCCGATAAGTGTGAGTCCTGTTAATGTTTTCCAATAAGGTAGCGCATAGTGTAGTGTTACCTCAGTATCTCCTTTTTGTACAGGAATGACCGTCATTAGCCCATTGCCTTGTTTGACTACTCTTGATTCTCCATGCGCTTCTGCTGACAATCCTTCTCGATAAGGCATAGGTAATACAAGGTACTGTGCTTGATTCGAATTAAAATGTGCTTTCAATTGTTGTGCACCGCGTTCAATTCGAACGGGCTGTACACTTTTTTGAGCTTTTTTAAGTGTTTGATAGTTTTCTCCATATATGCCTTTAATACGGAAACGGTACTTCCCTTGTTTAAGTTTGACTTGAACTGTATCTTTGGCGGGTACTCGAACGGTAACTGGTGTGACAAAACGACGATAGGCATAATTTAATGATGTACGTCTTTGATAGAAATCATCCACTTTTAAGTAATGTGGCTGACTAGGGCTCAGTAATTCAACATCCATCTCAATATAATAATCTTTAAATGCAGAATGTTGTTGGTGGGGAATTTGAATATTTACGCCTCCGTCTTTTTTATGAACTGATAAGTGATCTTTATTTAATGTTGCATCACGAGGTTGTATGGTTGCTTTGGAAACGAAATTAGTATTCGGTTCAAAAGAATGATTTGCTTTTGTATCTGGCATAACGACGCCTTGTAACATGGCTTGCTCGCGATCTAGAGGCGATTTTAAGTCATCAGGATTATATACTTTATTTGTTAAGTGCGCACTCGGGTATTGGATAAGATTTTTAGCATGTGCCCATGTTGTTTTGCCATCTTTAATATCGTTTTCAGGTTGCATACCATAGGGTAGAAGTGTATCCGGCGCTTTTTTGATACGATCTGAAACACCCCATAAAGCATACAAGTTTGCACGATCACCTAATAACCGATAAGTACTATTACTATCATATTCCATATTAATCTGCATTTCTTTATCGTAATATTGAAGAATACGACCATCAAAAATGCTAGAGTAGAGCGCTACACCATTAAACCTATAAATGAGACTTGAATTTACTGCATAAGGATCCATATAGTCTATCCGTCCAATAGATGTTTGATGTTGTTTAATTTGGTTGATTTCTCGTTGTAATGTAGGACTATGATATTTTGCAGCTTGCAAATCTTTCATTGTCGACTGATAAGGTGCGATATTATTATGATGATAATCGATAAGTAGGACAAATTGTTGTACTACAAAGAGGATTAGAATTATCCACCGCATATTTTGTGTTAATTTCTTTTGTTTAAGTGCATAATGACTCAAAATGATTAGGATGATGATACTGACAATCATCCACCACATGGCACCTCTCGAAAAGAGCAGGGTTGTGATAGCTAAAAGAATAATCGGTATGAGTGACTGTAAAAAGTCTCTGCGTGTCAATTCATTGAAATATTTAATCCATAGCGTGATGAGTGCACTTGTTGTCAGTGCAAGGAAATAAACCCAGCGTCGTTGTGGAAAGGAAAACCCGTTAAACATACTATCAAAATAAGGCGATAAAGAACCAGTTAAAAGAAGCCATGTTAAGACAGCAAACATTTTATATTCATAATGACGATAGAGTTTAAATGAACATAACGCAACTAATGCAATAAATGTAACTGTAATATAAAATCCATTTGTAAAGATATGATATTTCTGAGAAAAATCTATGATGGGAGAAATCATGACATCATTCGATTCTCGATCATTATTTAAAAACGAACGTACACCTGTGATAAATCCAATCGAAGCGATGCAAAAGCTGATGATGGTAGCCGGTATCAACAGGTAGAGTTTTTGCCATCTTGTGACACAATCTTTGGGATGTGTATGTATCATACGATAAATTAAATAGACTGTAAGGCCAATTAATTCGTAATAACTAAAATAAAAGTTCGAATATAAAGTTAAAGTAATCGCGATTATAAACAAACCGATTTTACGGCTTCTAAAAAAACGCTCCATATCCCAAATAGATAAAGGTAAATAAATTAAAATATCTCCAAAGAATGACCACGTAAAATTAAAATAGTAAACGACGGAAGAACTTGCGTAAAGAAATGCCCCTAAATAGCGTTCATAACGTTTAAAATTAAATGCTCTAAACATCCCGTATGCAGCGATAAAAGTCATGATACAACGTAAATAAGCCGTAAATATTTGGTTTCCAGGCCAAAAAGCAATCCCTTGAGGGTGCATATGAAATAGCCATTGTCCTAAAGCGACAAATAAGAAATTAAAATACATCATAGGAGAAGTAGCATAATAATAGGCTAAATCAGTAAAGTAATCACCGCCAAGTCCTAAAGATAAATCATAAAAGGACTTAAAATGAGAAAACCGATCATACAAAAACATTTGGAATGGCATCATTTGCTTAAATCCATCTCCGTTACCACTATAAATGATTCCATGAACAACAAAGCGATAGAGGACAGGTAAATAAACAATCAATCCCACAAAACTTGCAACGATCATAAGTTTAAGCCCTTTTTTAAAGGACAACGTTTTAGTTTGCTTTTTCAACTTTTTCACTCTTTCTTTTTTGATAATGTTGTCGACACCAACGGCTAAACATGAAACTGAGTCCGACACTGAATATCGAAATAATAATCATTGTTATAAAATAAGGTGGACGATAAGTCAATTGGATTTCCTTTGCATGCGCTGAAACTGGGACGCCTGTCATCATATAGTTCACTTTTTCAACCTTTACCTTTTTACCATCAACTTTAGCGGACATGCCTAGGCGATAAGGGATGTTTATAACTGCCATACCCCCCTGATGTGCTCTCAAACGAATAAAGAACTTCCCTTGTTTTTCAACCAAATGATGCTTCATGTGATGATTGGCTTTTTTGAGAATTTGATAATTTTCTCCATATAAACCACGTAATTGGAAATGATAAATACCTTGAGGAGAAAATTGAATACGAATATTGCCATTTTCGTCTGGTTGAGTCCGATATAATAATTCATTTTGACCAGTGCGATAAATGGAATCATTAAACAAACGATTGTTTTGATAGTCATTCACGATAATCGTACTGTTACTATCAGGCAATCCTTTTTTAACATAAACAATAAGATAAAAATCTTTATTATTTTTTCGAATTGTATACGGAACATGAATGCGCAAGCCGCCCTCTGGTTGGGAGACTTTAATTTTATTCCTACCAATTTTATGTGCATGAATATATGAGGGATAGACCTTATTAATAAGATTGCTTGTTTTTGTCGGATAAGGGTCTCCTTTATTATCTAAAACAACACCTTCGATCATGGCATGTTCACGATCTAGAGGGTGTTTTAAATCACTTGATCGATAGTAACGCGCCATGACACGAACTGGTGGAAGGATATCCTGATTTTCATATATTTGATATTGACCTTGCTGTTTAACCCATTGAAAGTTTGCAGGTAATTCATGTTGGTAATCTTTCAACATTTGATAACGAACAGAAAATAAACTCGCGATATTGGAGCGGCTTCCTGTCGATTGATAACGGCTTACAGATTCTTCTTTTAAATTAATCATCAATTCGTGATAATAAAGTGCTACAAGATGATGATCAAAAATACTCGAATATAGACTCAACCCTCTAAAATTTTGGTACATTGGTGTGTTATCTTGCGCATTTACTCGCCAATCGATACGTTCTCCGGCCCTTAACTGAGACTTCATGTCGTTAACAAGTTCTTGTTGAAGCGGTGTATTGTAAAGACTTGCTTCTACATAAAATCGATTTGCCCTTTTTTCATGGTCTTGATGAAAGATTTGGTACTTTGTAAAAACAAGAGAGACAAGTAAGTTCAATACGAATAACGATATCAAATAAATACTGAACAGAAATGAGAAAATATACTTTGTCTGTGTATTTTTTAATAATAAGGCTAATAGCCCGATGAAAAAGACAGCGGGCAACATATATATCCAAGTGACATAGCGCTCATAAAAATAAGCGCTTATCCATACTACCAATATTGCAGGAATAGAAGTAAAGATATATGTTCTATAGTCTATAGATTTGAAGTGATGGAGATAGCATGCAATTAAACCACTTGAAGCAAATGCGAGTAAATAGTGCCAGCGTTTTTGTGGCGCAGAAAAGCCGTTAAAGAGACTGTCAACATATGGGATAAATGCGCATACAATCGTGATTAAGCTTAGAATAGCAAAGAGTCTAAAGTAAAAATGACGGTATAATTTAAAGGTCAGCAAAGCTTGAATCGTAATGAATAATATAACGATTAAATAATTATCGTAAAATAAATTTGAGCCAGAATTGAATGGCTCAACGAATGGAATACGGCCACTATAAGGAACTCTGCTATTATTTAAAAAGCTGTGAACACCATGAAAGAAAAAGAAAAGACTTGCACCTACGCCTAAAATGGCTCCAACAACAAGCGGAACAAATGATTGCTTTCGATGTATTAAATCTTCATCGTGCCGATAAATTAGACGCAAAAGATAGTAAATGATACCCATTAACACTTGATAATAAGCAAAATAAAAATTATTGATGAACGATATGGCGACGACGATTACAAAAAGTCCTATTTTTCCAGTTCTAAAAAAACGCTCAATACTTAAAAATAGGAGAGGCATCCAAATAAATACATCACTGAAAAATGGCCAATAGACTGTAAAACGAAAATATATCGGTGAAGTTGCAAATAAAAACGCAAATAAAATTGCAGCGTGGTGTTTTAAGTGTATGTATCTTGCATAAGCGTATGTCGCAAGGATAATGCATGCACATTTTAAAATTGAAACAATCAGTGCGAGTTTTAACCAATACATCATTTGAGTTGGATCGATAAGTCCCCAATGATGTAATAACCATGTTATAAGTGCAGTAATGATGAAAATGATATTCGTTGAAAAGTAGTAAGATAGATCTGTAAAAAAATCTCCCCCTAATCCGAAATCGGTCGTATAAAAAAAGGTACCCTCAGACCATTTTTGATATAAAAACATCTGAATTGGTACCATTTGTTCTAGACCATCATTAGGGCCAGTGAACAATAAACCATCTACACTAAAGCGATAAATGATATACGCGTGACCTATTAAAGATAAAATCAATGCTGTGATAATCATGTTTACAGATTGAAAAAAGCGCTTCATCATTGAACCCCACTTTATATATTATCGATCTTTAAGGATGTATTTAGATAAGACATAAGTGATTGGAATCGTTACAATTAAACCGATAAAAGGTGCAATCGATTCGTTAAAACTTAAATATTGTACAAAAATAAAAATAAGCAACGTTTGAGTGCCCATATTCACAACTTGTGTTAGCGGAAAAGCTAAAAACTTTTTTAAGGTTGGTTTGACTTTATAAACAAAGTAACAATTTAAATAGTAAGAAATAACAAAAGCAATAATAAAGCCAACGATATGGCTGATAAGATAATGAATATGAAGTAAGTTCAAAAGGATAAGGTATACGACGTAATAGTTCAATGTATTAATACCACCTACGAGAACAAACCTAAAAATTTCAGCAATTCTTTCTATATTATACATCAAAAAATACCTGCTTTCATGAAATCAAACGTTGTGTGATTAATAGCTATTGACGTTCAAGTTAATTATACTTAAAGTAATGTAGGTACCTCATAATATTCTAAGATAAATCATACATGTGATTCATGTACGGGTAGGTTGAAGAACATTTTGATGAATGCACAACTTAAAATGATATTTCTACCAAAATCAATAATTAATATAACATAGATAAATTGAAAAAACGATGTCTAGCGTATTATTTAAAGGAGTTTAAAATTTATGGTGATTCAGTGGTTTCCCGGTCACATGGCCAAAGCGAAAAGAGAAGTAACAGAGCAATTAAAAAAAGTGGATGTTGTATTTGAGTTAGTAGATGCACGAATTCCATTAAGTTCAAGAAATCCGATGATTGATGAAGTGATACAACAAAAGCCACGCGTAGTCATTTTTAATAAAAAAGATATGTCTCATTTAAAAGAAATGGAAAAGTGGTATACATTTTTTAAAGAAAAAGGGGCCTATCCTGTTGCGGTCGATGCTAAGCACGGTAAAGGTTTAAAGCAGGTCGAAGTCGCAGCTATAGAAGTAACGAAAGAAAAATTTGAACGTGAAAAAGCTAAAGGGTTAAAACCAAGAGCGATTCGCGCGATGATAGTGGGTATCCCAAATGTAGGTAAATCAACGCTAATAAACAAATTGGCAAAACGCACAATCGCGCAAACAGGAAATAAACCAGGTGTAACGAAGCAGCAACAATGGATTAAAGTGGGTCAATCATTGCAATTATTAGATACACCAGGAATTTTATGGCCTAAATTTGAAGATCAGTTGATCGGTAAAAAGCTAAGTTTAACAGGTGCCATCAAAGATAGCATTGTGCATTTGGATGAAGTTGCCATTTATGGGTTAGAGTTTTTAATTGAACATGATTATGAAGGCTTATTGGCACATTACAAAATTGATGTGCCACGTGATGCAGACAATATTGAATGGTTTGACGCAATTGGGCGTAAAAGAGGCCTATTACAACGTGGAAATGAAGTGGACTATGAAGCTGTAATTGAATTAATTATTCATGAAATTAGAAATGCGAAAATAGGAACATATTGTTTCGATATTTATGATGAATTGAGTGCGCAATAAATGAAACCATCAAAAACTATTGCTCAAATCAAAAAAGAAATACAAGCCATTCAAAATATCCAAAGTTTAAAGGCACACCCGGATTATCATGATACTCGAAAGGGCGTACAACGTATTTTTTTAAGCCGTGAAAAGCAAATCGGAAAAATACAGGCACAGCTATTAAAATATGAGGAAATGTGCCAATTTGAAAATGAAATTTTAGCGCATCATCCGGAAGCATTGATTTGTGGAATAGATGAAGTGGGTAGAGGACCTTTAGCAGGGCCTGTCGTCGCGAGTGCGGTTGTTTTACAACCCGAACATCACTTTATTGGTATCAATGACTCTAAACAACTTTCTTCGGCTAAACGCAAGAACTTGAATACACAGTTACAAGCGAATGTACGTGCATGGCAAATTGGAGTGGTCACACCACAGGAAATTGACGAACTCAATATATACGAAGCAACCAAATTAGCCATGTATCGCGCAATTGAAAAGTTAACTGTGGTGCCTACGCATTATTTAATTGATGCGATGACATTAGATAAAATCGCTGCACCACAGCAGTCCATTATAAAAGGGGATGCTCGAAGTGTTTCAATAGCAGCAGCGAGTATTATTGCGAAAGAATATCGGGATGATTTGATGGCGTCTTATGATCAACAATACCCTGGCTATGATTTTTCAAATAACGCCGGTTACGGGACGAAAAAACATTTAGATGGTTTGGAAGCGTATGGTGTGACAGATATTCACCGCAAAAGTTTTGAACCGATCAAGTCAATCATCGCAAAGAAGATGTAAGATTTAGTTGCTGATTTGATCCTATTTTGAAGGTCAATTAATCGTATTCGTTTGCAAATTTGTGAATCTATGTTTTACTATAATTAATTTCCAATTAAAGAAAGGAATTTGAAATTTATGGATGAAACATTACAGAAATTGTATAAAGTACTCGTTCACTTTGAAGAAACAGAAGTGGAGATTACACATGATGAAAAGAAATTAGAAAAAATAAAGCAAGAAATTGAACAAAATTTAAATATCTCTATTGAAGAAGAACAACAAGCTGACTTGATTCGTCTATTGAAAGACCATAATTTTGCCGTGGAATCAACAGAAGATGAACAAAAAACGATTAATGTCCCAATGGATGATGACACGCAAGTTACTTTCCAAGCAGACAAGTAATTTGATGAAATCATCCATCCGCTTCTCTGAATAATAAACTTTAAAAATGGCCGGAAGCGAGGTTGCCATATCACATGTATGGTAAACTCATTTCCGGCCTTTGTTTTATGCATTTTTTATGCTTCAAAACAATACATCTTATATCAATGATCTTTGCGGTGGATTGAATCTTGATGGTTAAAACCATTTGGATAACGACGCTCAAGTTTTTCTATGTTTAACTGTGCAATTTCATTCAAATCTGTATCAATGACAGATGCACATGTTGAGAGATACCACAATACATCTCCAAGCTCCTTCTTAAAAGCCACCTTATCAAAATCGTGACCATGATACAAATGCTTTTTGATGATATCCGCGACTTCGCCAGATTCTCCATTAAGTCCCAATACGGCCATCTGAATATGTTTATGAAAATCGGGCTGATCTTTTAAAGTTCGCATTGCTTTTTGTTGATATGTATTAAAATCCATTAAAGATACCTCCTATTTTTCAGTCTATTAATGTATAAGGAAAGCTAAGTTTATATTATCATAATCAACAACAATAAAAGTGAAATATAATGCAATACAGAAAGATGCGTCCATCATAAGCTTCTTTCTGTGACATCCTTTTATCATTCATGCCCATTAAAAAGTAGGGCGCTTAAATTAAATGGATTAAATCAGTGTTAAAAGTCTGATAAATAGTGAGAACTCTATATCTATCTGTTTACAATAGCGCTTACATTTCCTATAATTGAAATTGAACTTAACCTTAAGAAACAGGAGGATGGAGTATGAATATCCATGAGTATCAAGGAAAAGAAATTTTTCGCTCAATGGGCGTAGCAGTACCAGAAGGGCGCGTGGCTTTTTCAGCTGAAGAAGCTGTAGAAAAAGCGAAAGAGTTAGATACAGATGTTTATGTTGTAAAAGCACAAATTCACGCTGGGGGACGTGGTAAAGCAGGCGGTGTAAAAATTGCTAAGTCTTTATCAGAAGTTGAAACATACGCGAATGAATTGCTAGGTAAAGTGCTCGTTACACATCAAACGGGTCCAGAAGGTAAAGAAGTAAAACGCTTATACATCGAAGAAGGTGCAGATATTCAAAAAGAATATTACGTTGGCTTTGTGATTGATCGCGCAACAGATCGCGTAACTTTAATGGCATCTGAAGAAGGCGGAACTGAAATTGAAGAAGTTGCGGCTAAAAGTCCAGAAAAGATTTTTAAAGAAACAATCGACCCTGTCGTAGGTTTATCACCTTATCAAGCGCGTCGAATTGCGTTTAACATTAACATTCCTAAAGCATCAATTAATAAAGCAGTAAAATTTTTAATTTCTTTATACAATGTGTTCATTGAAAAAGATTGTTCTATTGTTGAAATTAATCCACTTGTTTTAACAGGTGAAGGGGAAGTTTTAGCATTAGACTCTAAAATTAACTTTGATGACAATGCGTTATTCCGTCATAAAGATGTGGTGGAACTACGTGACTTGGATGAAGAAGATCCAAAAGAAATCGAAGCTTCTAAATATGAATTGTCCTATATCGCTTTAGACGGAAATATTGGTTGTATGGTTAACGGTGCCGGCTTAGCAATGGCAACAATGGATACAATTAACCATTTTAACGGTACACCAGCCAATTTCTTAGACGTAGGTGGCGGTGCTACTAAAGAAAAAGTGACTGAAGCTTTTAAAATTATTTTAGGGGATGACAACGTAAAAGGTATTTTTGTAAATATCTTCGGGGGAATTATGCGTTGTGATATCATCGCTGAAGGTATTGTAGCTGCTGTTAAAGAAGTTGAGCTTACATTACCATTAGTCGTTCGTCTTGAAGGAACAAATGTAGACCAAGGTAAAAAAATCTTAAAAGAATCAGGTTTAGCAATTGAACCCGCTAGCACTATGGCTGAAGGCGCTCAAAAAATCGTTAAACTTGTAAGTGAAGCGTAAGGAAAGGATGGGACAACTAAAATGAGCGTATTTGTAGATAAGAATTCAAAAGTTATCGTACAAGGTATTACAGGGTCAACTGCCCTTTTCCATACTAAACAAATGTTAGAATATGGGACACAAATCGTCGCAGGTGTAACACCAGGTAAAGGTGGACAAGTGGTCGAAGGTGTACCGGTCTATAATACAGTGGAAGAAGCTAAGAAAGAAACAGGCGCAAACGTTTCTGTCATTTATGTACCTGCACCATTTGCTGCAGATGCTATTTTAGAGTGCGCGGATGCAGAATTAGATTTAGCTATTTGTATTACTGAGCATATTCCTGTTATTGATATGGTTAAAGTGAAACGTTATCTTGAAGGTAGAAAAACACGTTTAATTGGACCAAACTGCCCGGGTGTCATTACATCTGATGAAACAAAAATTGGTATTATGCCAGGTTATATTCATAAAAAAGGACATGTTGGTGTTGTTTCACGTTCAGGTACATTAACTTATGAAGCTGTTCATCAATTGACTGAAGAAGGCATCGGTCAATCTACAGCGGTAGGTATTGGCGGAGACCCAGTTAATGGTACAAACTTCATTGATGTTTTAGAAGCTTTTAATAACGATGATGAAACAAAAGCTGTAGTAATGATTGGTGAAATTGGCGGTACTGCTGAAGAAGAAGCGGCAGAATGGATTAAAGCCAATATGACTAAACCGGTTATCGGCTTTATCGGTGGTCAAACAGCTCCTCCAGGGAAACGTATGGGACACGCAGGTGCTATTATCTCTGGTGGTAAAGGAACTGCAGAAGAAAAAATCAAAACGCTTAATGATTGTGGCGTTAAAACAGCTGCAACACCTTCTGAAATTGGTGCAACGTTAATTGAAGCAGCTAAGGAAGCTGGCATTTATGAATCATTATTAACAGTGAAGGCATAACAGCATAACTAAAAGTTAAATATTAAAAAGGGTTGGCTCGCGTCAGCCCTTTTTATGCTTGATTTATAAATGAGCCGAATTCTTTGTGTTAAACCGCTCAATGAACAGGTATATTGAGCGCTGTTTGATAGAAATAATAAATATTTAATTCATTTTAGACATACATGGCAGGACATAAATACCTTATAATCTTAATGAGGTGACTAAAAGATGATGAAACAACTGTTACTTTTACTATTGTATGCCGGTTTTACAACACAACAGCTTCAAAAAATGTATCCTATCTTACTCGCTTTAAAAGGTAATGTCGACGGCGTTAGCAACTATCTAAATGAAATGTTAAAAATGACGTCCTCTCAAAGCATTGTGCAAAAAATTAGGCGTTTTCGTTCATTAGAAATCGATACAATAGAATCTGATTTAAAACGACATCGTATTATTCCTATAGCGATTCATGACCCTCTTTATCCTTCCCAATTAAAAGAAATTCATGACCCTCCTTTTATCCTTTTTTGTAAAGGTAATCTCCAAACATTTAAAACGATGAAACATACTCTAGCAATTGTTGGCGCAAGACGCTGTACGAACTATACGCCACAAGCACTTTCGTATTTATTTAAAGACTTAAGCGAATACTCAATCACTATTATTTCTGGCTTAGCACATGGAACCGATGCACTTGCACATCAATTTGCGCTTGACTATCATATGCATACTATTGGTATTCTTGGATTTGGTCATCATCATCATTATCCTACAAGTACATTACAGTTGCGACAAAAAATCGAAAACCAGTTTCTTACAATAAGTGAATACCCACCACACACACCTATCGCAAAATTTAGATTTCCTGAAAGAAATAGATTGATTAGCGGATTATCTCAAGGGGTATTAATTACAGAAGCTCGGGCACGGAGTGGGGCACTCATTACCTTGGATCAAGCATTGGAACAAAATCGTAATGTTTATGTATTACCAGGTGATATTTTTAATCAGAACACAAGAGGTAATTTATTGCGTGTAAAAGAGGGGGCAGAAGTGGTTTTATCCGCACAAGATATTCTTAAAGATTATAAAAATTAAATGTTAATGCTTTGTGAAATAATTATAAAAGATTGACAAATATAAAATTAACCGTTTATCATTTATCTTTGTAAATAGAAAAAGCAAGGGGGTAACTACTTTGGCAGATAATCTTGTCATAGTTGAATCGCCTGCAAAAGCGAAAACGATAGAGAAATATTTAGGTAAGAAGTATAAAGTCATTGCATCTATGGGTCACGTAAGAGACTTACCACGTAGCCAAATGGGTGTGGATGTTGAGGACAATTATGAGCCTAAGTATATCACTATAAGAGGAAAGGGACCTGTCGTAAAAGATTTGAAGCGACATGCGAAAAAAGCTAAAAAAGTTTTTCTCGCGAGTGACCCCGACCGCGAAGGTGAAGCAATTGCATGGCACTTAGCAAATATACTTGAGTTAGAAGATAGTAAAGAGAATCGAGTTGTATTTAATGAAATCACTAAAGATGCTGTGAAAGAAAGTTTCAAACATCCACGCGGCATTGAAATGGATCTTGTGGATGCGCAACAAGCGCGCCGTATTTTGGACCGTTTAGTGGGTTATAATATTTCACCAGTTTTATGGAAAAAGGTAAAAAAAGGGTTATCAGCTGGACGTGTGCAATCCGTTGCATTACGCCTCATCATTGATCGTGAAAATGAGATTCGTAATTTTAAGCCTGAAGAATATTGGTCAATTGAAGGCGAGTTTCGTTATGGAAAATCAAAATTTAATGCCAAGTTTCTACATTATAAAGGTAAACCTTATAAATTAACGAATAAAGATGATGTCGCTGTGATCACTAAAGCATTGGATGGGGACCGTTTTACCGTTTCAAATGTTTCGACGAAAGAAAAAACGCGTCGGCCTGCATATCCTTTTACGACGTCAACCTTACAACAAGAAGCTGCACGTAAGTTGAACTTCAAAGCGCGTAAAACCATGATGATTGCACAACAATTATATGAAGGAATCGACTTAAAAAGAAAAGGTACAATAGGTCTGATTACTTATATGAGAACAGACTCTACACGTATTTCTAAAGATGCACAAAATGAAGCAAAACAATATATCGAGTCTCAATATGGCGCTGATTATTTATCAAAATCAACACAAAAAGGAAAACAAGGGGATCAGGATGCCCATGAAGCGATTCGTCCAACGAGCACACTTCGAACACCTGCTGAGATGAAAGATTTCTTAACTCGGGATCAATATCGCTTATACAAATTAATTTGGGAAAGATTTGTAGCAAGTCAAATGGCACCTGCGATTTTAGATACTGTTTCTGTTGATTTGACACAAAACGATATTAAGTTTAGAGCGAATGGCCAAACAATTAAATTTAAAGGCTTTATGACGTTATATGTGGAAACAAATGATGATAAAGGTAAAGAAAAAGAAAACCGCTTACCGAAATTAGAAGTAGGTAATGAAGTTATTGCTACTAAAATAGACCCAGCTCAACATTTTACTCAACCCCCACCACGATATACTGAAGCACGTCTTGTTAAAACGTTAGAAGAATTAAAAATTGGGCGTCCATCAACTTATGCTCCTACAATTGACACCATTCAAAAAAGGAATTATGTTAAAAATGAAAGTAAACGCTTCGTGCCAACTGAACTGGGTGAGATTGTGCATGAACAAGTGAAAGAGTACTTTCCTGAAATCATTGATGTGGAATTCACAGTAAATATGGAAACGTTACTCGATAAAATTGCTGAAGGCGATATTGCTTGGAAAAAGGTTGTCGGCGATTTTTACAACAGCTTTAAACAAGATGTTGCACGCGCAGAAGAAGAAATGGAAAAAATTGAAATTAAAGATGAGCCTGCCGGTGAAGATTGTGAAGTCTGCGGTAGCCCGATGGTAATTAAAATGGGGCGTTATGGTAAGTTTATGGCATGTTCAAATTTCCCAGATTGTCGAAATACAAAAGCAATTACGAAACCGATTGGTGTTAAGTGTCCTAAGTGTAAAACAGGTGATGTCGTCGAACGTAAATCTAAGAAAAACCGTGTCTTTTATGGTTGTTCAAATTATCCAGAATGTGATTTTATCTCGTGGGATAAACCTATCGGCAGAGATTGTCCGAAATGTAACCATTACCTTGCTGAACACAAAAAAGGACGTACAACGCAAGTCGTTTGTTCGAACTGTGATTATAAAGAAGAAGTTCAAAAATAATGTTTTAAAGAGAGGAAAATAATAATGACATCTGTTAATATTATTGGCGCTGGTTTAGCAGGGTCTGAAGCAGCATTTCAACTTGCAGAACGCGGGATTAAAGTGAATTTATATGAAATGCGTCCTGTAAAACAAACACCAGCGCATCATACAGACAAATTTGCCGAATTGGTATGTTCTAATTCATTACGTGGTAATGCATTAACGAATGCGGTCGGTGTATTAAAAGAAGAAATGAGACAATTAAATTCATTAATTATTGAGGCAGCGGATAAAGCACGTGTGCCTGCGGGTGGCGCTTTAGCTGTTGATAGACATGACTTTGCAGGTTACATTACTGAAACATTAAAAAACCATCCCAATGTTACAGTTAAAAATGAAGAAATCACTTCTATCCCAGAAGGACCTACAATTATTGCAACAGGGCCATTGACAACTGAACCTTTGGCAAAAGAAATTGTCGCATTAACTGGTAAAGATCAGTTATACTTTTATGATGCTGCGGCACCAATTATTGAAAAAGATTCAATTGATATGGATAAAGTGTACCTTAAATCACGTTATGATAAAGGCGAAGCAGCTTACTTGAATTGTCCGATGACTGAAGAGGAGTTTAATCGTTTTTATGAGGCGGCACTTGAAGCAGAAGTGGCCCCGATGAACGATTTTGAAAAAGAAAAGTATTTTGAAGGATGTATGCCTTTTGAAGTCATGGCGGGTAGAGGTCCGAAAACGTTGTTATTTGGGCCGATGAAGCCAGTTGGATTAGAGGATCCGAAAACAGGGAAACGTCCTTACGCCGTCGTTCAACTACGTCAAGATGATGCAGCAGGTACGCTTTATAATATTGTAGGATTCCAGACGAGATTAAAATGGGGCGCTCAAAAAGAAGTGATTCGTCTTATTCCTGGATTGGAAAATGTAGATATTGTGAGATACGGTGTCATGCACCGCAATACGTTTATTAATTCACCTGAAGTTTTAAATGAAACATATGCTTTTAAAGACCGCGAGAACTTATTTTTTGCTGGACAGATGACAGGTGTTGAAGGGTACGTAGAAAGTGCTGCCAGTGGATTGGTTGCAGGCATCAATTTAGCACACCGTATGCTTAATAAAGCAGATGTCATTTTCCCTCGTGAAACAATGATAGGAAGTATGGCTTATTATATTTCACATGCAACGAACAACAAGAACTTTCAACCGATGAATGCAAACTTCGGATTAGTACCTGCTTTGGAAGAACGGATAAAAGATAAGAAAGAGCGCTATGAAACACTAGCACACCGTGCATTGACGCAACTGAACCATTTTAAAGAGACATTATAAATGGTCTAAAAAATGGCAAAATAAGTAAAATTTTGATAAATACAAAAATTCAATGTATAATCAATGCAGTTCCCCTTATCATTATGCTACAATGCTAATGATGGAGGGGTTTTTGCTTTGAAACAAATCCAAGAACAATTTTTAGATACATTAAAAAGAGAACGTTTTTTCTCATCACATACGTTAAAAGCTTATCACGACGATTTAGACCAATTTAATCATTTTCTTGTTCGAGAACAATTAGGATTGAGAGATTTCAAATATAGTGACGCAAGAAACTATTTACACACACTTTATGATTTAGGTTTACAACGTACAACAGTATCAAGAAAAATTTCTACATTGCGTAGTTTTTATGCTTTTTGGATGACACAAGAGCAAGATGTAGTGAATCCATTTGTCCAATTAGTTCATCCCAAAAAAGAGCGTTATTTACCTACGTTTTTTTATACAGAAGAAATGGAAGCGCTATTTCAAACGGTAAGTAAGGGGGACCAAAAAGATCTCAGAGATCGTGTGATTCTCGAGCTGCTTTATGCGACGGGGATTCGGGTTTCGGAATTGGTGTCTTTAAAAGTTTCAGATGTTGATTTAGAAATGTGTTGGGTAAAAGTATTGGGTAAAGGTGGAAAAGAACGGATTGTACCTTTCGGCGAGTTTTGTCGACAGAGTCTTGAAGAATATTTAAATCAGTTTAAGCCTATTCAAGATGTTCAGCACGACTATCTGATTACTAACTTAAAAGGTCAACCGATTACCGAAAGAGGTGTGCGCTATGTTTTAAATGATATCGTCAAACGGACTGCTGGTGTAACTGCGATTCATCCACATAAGTTGAGACATACATTTGCAACACATATGTTAAATGAAGGTGCAGACCTTAGAACTGTTCAAAGCTTACTGGGACATGTTAATTTATCTACGACAGGCCGATATACACATGTAACAAATCGACAGTTGAGAAATGTTTATTTAAAGGCACATCCACGTGCGAGAAAAGGAGAGTAATTTAACATGAGTTCATCAATTCATGCGACAACGATATACGCAGTAAGACATAATGGTGAAGCAGCAATGGCCGGAGATGGTCAAGTCACTTTAGGTGAACAAGTCATTATGAAACAAACTGCTAAAAAAGTTCGTAAATTGTATAATAACCGCGTCGTTGCTGGTTTTGCAGGTAGTGTATCGGACGCATTCACATTGTTTGAAAAGTTTGAAGGAAAATTACAACAATATAGTGGTAATTTGGAAAGAGCTGCTGTAGAACTCGCAAAAGAGTGGCGAGGCGATAAACAACTCCGCCAACTTGAAGCGATGTTAATTGTCATGAACAAAGATAATATTTTAGTCGTTAGTGGGACAGGTGAAGTAATTGCACCGGATGATGATTTAATTGCAATCGGATCGGGGGGTAATTTTGCTTTGAGCGCCGGACGTGCACTAAAAAGACACGCATCACATATGAGTGCACGAGAAATGGCCTATGAAAGTCTTAAAGTGGCTTCTGAAATTTGCGTGTTCACTAATGATCACATCACTGTAGAAGAATTATAATGGAGGGTTTAAAGCATGGAGAACAATGCGATTAAATATACACCTAAAGACATCGTAGATAAACTCAATGAATATATCGTTGGGCAAGATGAAGCGAAGAAAAAGGTAGCCATTGCCCTTAGAAATCGTTACCGTCGTAGTTTGCTTGATGATGAAGTTAAACAAGAAATTGCCCCTAAAAATATATTGATGATGGGACCAACAGGTGTGGGTAAAACTGAAATTGCCCGTCGTATGGCTAAAATTGTAGGCGCACCATTTTTAAAAGTTGAAGCGACCAAGTTTACTGAAGTAGGCTACGTTGGTAGAGATGTTGAGAGTATGGTACGTGACTTAGTCGATGTTTCGGTAAGATTAGTTAAAGATGAGAAAAAAGCAAATGTTGTTGAAGCAGCAACGGCAAAAGCTAACGAAAAGCTCGTTAAACTCCTTGTACCTAGTCTTAAGAAAAAAGCCAGCAAAAACACAAATAATCCTTTAGAATCTTTATTTGGTGGTGCGATTCCAAACTTTGGACAGCAAAATGAAGAAGAGGAAGAAGAACCGCCAACAGAGGAAATCAAAACAAAACGTTCTGAAATTAAAGTCCAACTCCTTAACGGAAAGCTAGAAGAAGAAAAAGTACGTGTTAAAGTAGAACAAGATCCGGGTGCTTTAGGTATGTTAGGTACACAGCAAAACGAACAGATGCAAGAAATGATGAGCCAATTAATGCCTAAGAAAAAAGTTGAAAAAGAAGTACCTGTTAAAACAGCACGTAAAATTCTTATTGATCAATTTGCTGATGAAATGATTGACCATGAGACGGCAAACCAAGAAGCGCTTGAACTTGCGGAGCAAATGGGTATTATCTTTATAGATGAAATTGATAAAGTTGCTACGACAAGCCAAAACAGTGGTCAAGATGTTTCTCGACAAGGTGTGCAACGTGATATTTTACCTATCCTTGAGGGTAGCGTTGTAAGAACAAAATATGGTACTGTGAGTACGGAACATATGCTCTTTATCGGCGCGGGTGCGTTTCATGTTTCTAAACCAAGCGATTTAATTCCAGAACTTCAAGGCCGTTTCCCAATTCGTGTGGAATTAAAAGATCTCACTGTAGATGATTTTGTAAGAATTTTAAAAGAACCAAAATTATCTCTGATTAAACAGTATGAGTTGCTATTGCAAACGGAAGAAGTCACAGTGAATTTCACAGATGAAGCGATATACAGACTTGCAGAGATGGCATATCATGTCAATCAAGAAACGGATAATATCGGTGCCCGTAGACTGCATACAATCTTAGAAAAAATGTTAGAAGACTTGTCATTCGAAGCGCCACATATGCCACATGCTCAAGTGGATATTACGCCACAATATGTAGACGATAAATTAAAAACAATTTCAACGAACAAAGATTTAAGCGAATTTATTTTATAAGAAAAAAAGGAGAAATGACATGAGCTTATTATCGAAAACGAGAGAATTAAGTAGTTTGTTACAAAAACATAAAGGTATCTCTGTCGACTTCAAAGATGTTGCAC
The DNA here is from genome assembly GCF_011174885.1 of Staphylococcus sp. 191. Taxonomy (NCBI): domain Bacteria; kingdom Bacillati; phylum Bacillota; class Bacilli; order Caryophanales; family Staphylococcaceae; genus Staphylococcus; species Staphylococcus sp. 191. The sequence goes on from NZ_PNRJ01000007.1 coordinate 75,724, forward strand.
AAACGGTGAGTAAAGTTACAGTTACAAATGTATTTATTGTTTCTCGCCGTGGTAAAATTTTGGGATCTTGCTTGAATGAATTACTTAAAAATGAACGTATTATTCAAATGTTAGAGGACCGTCATATTCCAGAGGCTTACACAGAAAAATTAATGCACGTATACGAAACGTCATCAAATATTACAATTGATAGTGACTTATCAGTATTCCCACCAGAAAATGAAGATTTATTCAAAAATTCAAGAACAACAATTTTCCCAATTATTGGTGGAGGCGAACGCTTAGCTACACTTGTGCTAGGCAGAGTTGCAGATGATTTCGGTGAAAACGACCTTGTCCTTGGTGAATACGCTGCAACAGTAATTGGTATGGAAATATTACGTGAAAAACATTCAGAGATTGAATCTGTAGCTCGTGATAAAGCAGCAATCTCAATGGCAATTAACTCTTTATCTTACTCGGAAAAAGAAGCGATTGATCATATATTTGAAGAACTCGGTGGCAAAGAAGGTCTCTTAATTGCCTCAAAAGTTGCAGACCGCGTAGGCATTACACGTTCGGTTATCGTTAACGCTTTAAGAAAACTTGAAAGTGCCGGCGTTATTGAATCACGTTCTTTAGGTATGAAAGGGACTTTTATTAAAGTCAAGAAAGAAGCATTCTTAGACGAATTAACACGTGCAGAATAATTGGATTGCCTTGTTGCAAACTCGCGCATGTTATGATATATTAATTAGCGGCTATAAAAGTCAAAACACACACGCAACACCGAAGTATAAAAGGGTGCGATGAATTTCATCGTTTTTATATGAGTGTTCGTGGCGGATGTAAACCAATAGGAGGAATTTATATTATGGCAGTAATTTCTATGAAACAATTACTAGAAGCTGGTGTTCACTTCGGTCATCAAACACGCCGTTGGAACCCAAAAATGAAAAAGTACATCTTCACTGAAAGAAACGGTATCTACATTATCGACTTACAAAAAACAGTGAAAAAAGTTGAAGAAGCATACAACTTTATTAAACAAGTATCTGAAGAAGGCGGTAAAGTCTTATTCGTAGGTACTAAAAAACAAGCGCAAGAATCAGTGAAAGCTGAAGCAGAACGCGCTGGCCACTTCTATGTTAACCAAAGATGGTTAGGTGGTATTTTAACAAACTATAAAACAATCTCTAAACGTGTACAACGTATTTCTGAAATTGAAAAAATGGAAGAAGATGGAACATTTGATGTTCTTCCTAAAAAAGAAGTTGTAGAACTTAAAAAAGAATATGACCGTTTAATTAAATTCTTAGGCGGTATTCGTGATATGAAATCAATGCCACAAGCATTATTTGTCGTTGACCCACGTAAAGAGCGCAACGCAATTGCAGAAGCACGTAAATTAAACATCCCTATCGTTGGTATCGTTGATACAAACTGTGATCCGGATGAAATTGATTACGTAATCCCAGCGAATGACGACGCAATTCGTGCGGTTAAATTATTAACTGGTAAAATGGCAGACGCAATTTTAGAAGGACAACAAGGTGTATCAAACGATGAAGTAGCTGCTGAACAAAACATCGACTTAACTGAAGATGAAAAAGCAGACAACGAGTCAGCTGAAGCAGTAGAAACAACTGAAACATCTGTTGAATCTAACTAAGTCGCATCTTGAAATGGGTGTGGGATAGAAACTTATTTGTTTTCATCGACCCACTAATGGCAAAGATGACTTGGATTGAGAAAAGCTTGGTTTAAAGTGTAGAATCAAACGCGTCATCTACTGCCACTTTATCATTTTGAGTATTTTCATTGGGTTGAGACGTGAATATGTCCCAGCCCCTTTTTTAAAATAAATATTGATTGAATATTGGAGGAATCATGAATGGCAATTTCAGCTAAACTTGTTAAAGAATTACGTGAAAGAACTGGCGCAGGTATGATGGATTGTAAAAAAGCATTAGAAGCAACTGATGGGGACATTGATAAAGCCATTGACTACTTACGTGAAAAAGGTATTGCTAAAGCAGCTAAAAAAGCAGACCGTATTGCAGCAGAAGGTATTACGCATGTTGAAGTAAAAGGTAACGATGCAGTTATCGTAGAAATCAACTCAGAAACAGACTTTGTTGCACGTAACGAAGGCTTCCAACAACTTGTAAAAGAAATTGCTAACCAAATTCTTGAAACAAAAGCGGATTCAGTTGAAGCTTTAAATGAAACAACATTACCAAACGGTAAAACAGTTTCTGAACATATGACTGAAGCGATTTCAACAATTGGTGAAAAATTAAGCTTACGCCGTTTCGAAATCAAATCTAAATCAGACAGTGATGCATTCGGTGCATACTTACACATGGGCGGACGTATTGGTGTTCTTGCAGTTGTTGAAGGTTCAACTGACGAAGAAGCAGCAAAAGACGTTGCAATGCACATCGCTGCAATCAACCCTAAATACGTTTCATCTGACCAAGTAAGTGAAGAAGAAATCAACCATGAAAGAGAAGTATTAAAACAACAAGCATTAAATGAAGGTAAACCAGAAAACATCGTTGAAAAAATGGTTGAAGGTCGTTTACGCAAATATCTTCAAGAAATTTGTGCTGTTAACCAAAACTTCGTTAAAGACCCTGACCAAACAGTTGAACAATTCCTTAAATCAAAAGGTGGTCAATTAGTAGACTTCGTTCGTTACGAAGTTGGTGAAGGTTTAGAAAAACGTGAAGAAAACTTTGCTGATGAAGTAAAAGGACAAATGAAATAATCGACACGGTTTTGTATAAGAAAGAAGACACCTTTCGTGTCCTCCTCTGCAGGACTTCAATGCAAGATTGAAGCCGTGTAGAAGGGTGATGCTTATTGTGTCTTCTTTACTTGTATTGTTTTACATATTACGAATAGAGAGGTTAAAATAATGACTGAAACTTCAAAATATAAGCGAGTAGTTTTGAAACTGAGTGGAGAAGCATTAGCAGGGGACAAAGGATTTGGAATTAATCCAATGATTATTAAAAGCATTGCACAACAAGTAGCAGAAGTCGCAAAAATGGATACAGAAGTTGCTGTCATCGTGGGTGGCGGTAACATTTGGCGTGGCAAAACTGGTAGTGACTTAGGCATGGATCGAGGAACTGCTGATTATATGGGTATGCTCGCGACAGTGATGAATGCACTTGCATTACAAGACAGCTTAGAACAACTTGATTGTGATACACGTGTCCTTACATCTATAGAAATGAAGCAAGTTGCAGAACCTTATATTCGTCGTCGTGCGATTCGTCATTTAGAGAAAAAACGCGTTGTTATTTTTGCAGCGGGTATCGGTAACCCATACTTCTCAACTGATACAACAGCTGCATTACGTGCTGCTGAAGTTGAAGCAGACGTCATCTTAATGGGCAAAAATAATGTTGATGGTGTTTATTCAGCAGATCCAAAAGTAGACCCGAATGCTAAAAAATATGAGCGTTTAACATACATTCAATTGTTACAAGAAGGTTTACAAGTCATGGATTCGACAGCCTCTTCATTCTGTATGGACAACAATATACCTTTAAAAGTGTTCTCTATCATGGAAGAAGGTAATATTAAACGTGCTGTTCAAGGTGAAGATATAGGGACAATTATTACAAAATAATATAGAGGTGCAAAAAAATGAAAGAAACTATTCAAGATGCTAAAAGTCGTATGAAAAAATCAATTGAGAATTTATCTCGTGAATTGGCACAAATTAATGCAGGACGCGCAAACTCTAACTTATTAGCTGGCGTTGAAGCGGACTACTATGGTGCACCAACACCAGTCCAACAATTGGCAAGTATTAATGTACCTGAAGCACGTCTTCTTGTTGTTTCACCATACGATAAAACATCTATTGGTGATATTGAAAAGGCCATTATTGCCGCAAACTTAGGTGTTAATCCAACGAGTGACGGAGAAGTGATTCGTATTATGGTGCCTGCACTCACTGAAGAACGTCGTAAAGAACTGGTTAAAGATGTAAAGAAAACAGGTGAAAACGCAAAAGTATCAGTTCGTAATATTCGTCGTGATGCAAACGATCATCTAAAAAGACAACAAAAAGATGGCGAAATTTCTGAAGATGAATTACGAAATGGTTCTGATGAAGTTCAAAAAATAACTGATTCATCAATTAAAGATATCGATCAGTTAGTTGCTGATAAAGAAAAAGATATTATGTCAGTTTAAGTTTTACACTTACCGACGAGTAGACAAGAATCAATCAAATGAATAGGGTGAAATTGACGCTTTTCTTTATTTACAAGAGGCGCTATATTGATAAATTAAAATCAATATTATAAGTTTTATTTCTTATCATATCGTGATTCCTCACCCTAATTTCATAGTAAAATTGTAGAAATGGTTTGCCTTCTCACTGAGCTGTACCGAATACGACTTTGGTACAGTTTTTTTCTTTGTTTATTCAATGCGCTGATTGAGTGTGATAAAATGGTAGATAATTGTACGCTAAAGAGATTATAATATTTTAAGAGACGGAATAGGCTCGGAGGAACGCGCATGTTTAAGAAATTTAAGAAGAAAATCGACAGTCAAAAACATGTCGATCAAATCGATTTACATAATATACCTGAACATATAGCGATTATTATGGATGGCAATGGTCGTTGGGCAAAGCAACGAAAAATGCCACGAATTAAAGGTCACTATCAGGGAATGCAGACGATTAAAACCATTACGCGAGCAGCTAGTGATTTGAATGTTAAATATTTAACACTTTATGCATTTTCAACTGAGAATTGGTCACGTCCTGATGAAGAGGTTAACTATATCATGGGATTACCTGTTAACTTCTTAAATACATTTTTACCCGAATTGATTGAAAAAAACGTACGTGTTGAAACGATTGGTTTTATAAATGATTTACCCGAAAAAACAATTCAAGCCATAGATGAGGCTAAAAATAAAACAGCTGACAACACTGGATTGACATTAATATTTGCAATCAATTATGGGGGTCGAGCTGAAATTATCAATGGTATCCAGAATATGATGAAAGAGATGCGACACGCTTCAGATGATGATATTGATGCACTTACTGAGCAGCATTTCCAAAAATATTTAATGACACACGATTACCCAGATCCAGAATTATTAATACGGACTTCAGGTGAACAACGTATAAGCAACTTTTTGATTTGGCAATTATCTTATAGTGAGTTTATATTTAATTCTAAATTGTGGCCTGACTTCGATGAGGCAGAATTAAGAGCATGTATAAAAACATATCAATCACGCCAAAGACGATTTGGAGGATTGTAGATAGGAGTAGTGGGATGAAAGTAAGAACAATCACAACGATTGTCGCATTAATCGTTTTCTTACCTATTTTACTGATTGGCGGATCAGTATGGATGTATTTTACATTCTTATTAGCTTTAATTGCTTTAAAAGAACTTTTAAACATGAATCGAATTCAATTGCTGTCAATACCAGGGATAATCAGTGCCTTGGCTCTGATTATTATTATGATTCCACAAGATTTAGGCGCATGGGTGCCCGTATTACAACAGAAATCGTTGATAGCGATGAGCTTTGTTATTTTAAGTTATACGGTGATGTCCAAAAACCGCTTTAGTTTCATGGATTCAGCATTTTGTTTAATGTCTGTTGCCTACGTAGGGATAGGATTCATGTACTTCTATGAAACGAGAGAAGCCGGCTTGCAATATATACTATTTGGTTTGTTGATCGTTTGGTTAACAGATACAGGGGCGTATATTTTTGGCCGACTTTTTGGAAAACATAAACTATGGCCGATTATTAGTCCGAATAAAACCGTTGAAGGCTTCGTTGGGGGGTTGATTTGTAGTCTCATCGTACCTCTTACATTTATGTTTTTTGTATCATTTGAGTATCACATCAGTTTAATTCTTTTATTAACTGTTGTGCTCAGTGTCTTTGGACAGTTGGGTGACCTAGTAGAATCAGGATTTAAGCGCCATTTTGGTGTGAAAGATTCTGGACGTTTGTTACCCGGTCATGGTGGTATTTTAGACCGTTTTGATAGTTTCATGTTTGTTTTACCTTTAATGAATATTTTCTTAATTCAAATGTAAAGTGAAATGAGGAACATTAATGAAAAATATAGCAATTTTAGGCGCGTCAGGTTCAATAGGTCAGCAAGCGATTGATGTGATTGCGCATCATCCAGAATCATTTAACTTGATTAGTTTTACCGTTGGGAAAAATATTGAATTTGCAATTGAAGTGATTGAAAAGTTTAAACCAGAGATTGTTTCTGTTCAAGATGAAGCGGATGTTGAACGCTTAAAACCTTATCATTCTAACATAGTGAGTGGACGCCAAGGATTAATCGATGTTTCAACATATGAAAAAAACGATTTAGTTTTAAATGCGCTTCTAGGAAGTGTCGGGTTAGAGCCTACAATGAAAGCGATTGAAGCAGGGAAAAAAATAGCACTTGCGAATAAAGAGACTTTAGTTGTGGCTGGAAAACTTGTCATGACCCACGCAAAGCGTTATGGTGTTGATATCCTTCCTGTAGATTCAGAACATGCTGCAATTTTCCAATGTTTAAATGGTGAAGATATGCATAAAATTAAAAATGTTACAATTACTGCGAGTGGCGGTTCTTTCCGAGAGTTAACGCGTGAACAATTAGAACATGTCACTGTGGAAGATGCATTGAACCATCCCAATTGGTCAATGGGGAATAAAATCACGATTGACTCTGCAACGATGATGAACAAAGGCTTTGAAGTGATTGAAGCAAAATGGTTGTTTGATTTGAAAATAGATCAAATAAAAACAATCTTGCATAAAGAGAGTATTATCCATTCACTGGTCGAATTCGTTGATACGAGTGTGATGGCACAACTTGGTACCCCTGACATGCGTATGCCGATTCAATATGCCTTTACTTATCCAGAGAGAATTGAACATCGAGCGCCATCATTAGATTTAGCGCAAGTGGCGCAATTGCACTTTCAAGAAATGGATCTTGATCGATATCGATGTTTGAAATTTGCTTATGATGCACTGCGTATAGGTGGTTCAATGCCAGTTGTACTCAATGCCGTCAATGAAGTTGCAGTGGCTAAGTTTTTAAACCATGAGATTACATTTCTTGAAATTGAGCATATGATTGAGCGTGAAATGGCAGCACATGAAGTGATTCCAGATCCATCTTTAGAAGAAATATTAGAAATCGACCATTATTATAAAACAAAATCATATGAGGTGTAGTGCCTATGTTAATAACACTTATCGCTTTTATTATCGTATTCGGTGTGCTTGTATTCGTGCATGAGTTCGGTCACATGTTTTTTGCGAAACGAGCAGGTATCATGTGTCCAGAATTTGCGATTGGTATGGGACCCAAAATCTTCAGTTTTCGTAAAGATGAAACCCTTTATACTATTCGTTTATTACCAGTAGGTGGATATGTTCGAATGGCTGGAGATGGACTAGAAGAAGCGCCTGTACAGCCGGGTATGCATGTTAAAATTAAAGTGAACGATCAAAATGAAGTAACGCATATCATTTTAGACGATCAACATAAATTTCAAAAAATAGAAGCTATAGAAGTAAAGAAAATTGATTTACAAGAACAATTGTATATTGAAGGTGTTGCTGCCAATGATCAAGAGCGCCATCATTATTCAATAGCGAAGAAAGCTTATTTTGTACAAAATGGAAGCTTAATACAAATTGCACCGAGAGATCGACAATTTGCACACAAGAAACCGTATCAAAAGTTTTTAACTTTATTTGCAGGACCGTTATTTAATTTCATTTTAGCTTTCGTACTGTTAATTGGTTTAGCCTATTATCAAGGTGCGCCAAGTACGACAATTGATCAGATTGCAAAAGATTCACCCGCAGAACAAATTGGTCTTCACAAAGGTGACACAATCAAAAAAATTGGAAACCAAGAAATTAACCGCTTTGACGATGTGAGTAAAGCATTGAATCAAACTAAAGGAGCCGAATCGACGGTCGAAGTTGAACGTAACGGTAAAACGATTAATAAAAAGTTTGAACCGAAAAAAGTTGAAATTCAAACTTCTAAAACTTCCAAACAAACGTCTTATCAACTAGGGTTTACACCAACAAAAGAAAGATCTCTATTCGAACCTTTAATTTTTGGTATTGAAGAAACGTTACGCTTTGGGAAACTCATCTTTGTTGCAGTTGTTGGTATGATTACAAGTATTTTCACAGGGACATTTAGTTTTGATATGTTAAATGGACCAGTCGGTATCTATAAAAATGTCGACACCGTTGTTAAAACAGGAATCATTAATTTAATCACTTGGACTGCAGCATTAAGTGTGAACTTAGGTATTATGAACCTTTTACCTGTTCCGGCACTTGATGGTGGACGTATTTTATTTGTATTTTACGAAGCCATCTTTAGAAAACCAGCCAATAAAAAAGCTGAGACAGTGATCATAGCAGCGGGTGCAGTGTTTGTACTTATTGTTATGGTGCTCGTCACTTGGAATGATATACAACGTTATTTCTTATAAAACGACTAGGGAGGAACAATGAAGGATGAAGCAATCAAAAGTTTTTATTCCAACATTAAGAGAAGTACCTGCTGAAGCAGAGGCAAAAAGCCATCAACTATTATTAAAAGCAGGTTTAATTAAACAAAATGCAGCAGGCGTATATAGTTACTTGCCGATTGCGACACGCGTAATCCATAAAATTTCTGAAATTATTCGTGAAGAAATGGAGCGTATTGATGCTGTAGAAGTTGTCATGCCTGTATTACAGCAGTCTGAATTATGGAAAGAGTCAGGACGATGGGATGCATATGGCATGGAATTGATGCGTCTTCGTGATCGTAATCAACGTGAGTTTGCGCTTGGACCGACGCATGAAGAAGTCGTGACATCACTTGTTCGTGACGAGTTGCGTTCTTATAAACAATTGCCTTTAACATTGTTCCAAATCCAAACAAAATTCCGTGACGAGAAAAGACCGAGATTTGGCTTATTACGTGGTAGAGAGTTTATTATGAAAGATGCTTATTCATTCCACACGGATGAAGCTTCTTTAATGGAAACATATCAAAACATGTTTCATGCTTATCAAACGATATTTAACCGAGTAGGCTTAAACGTAAGACCGGTTGTTGCTGATTCAGGTGCGATTGGTGGCAATCATACGCACGAATTCCACGCTTTAAGTGCAATTGGTGAAGACACAATCGTTTATAGTGAACAAAGTGACTATGCAGCAAACATCGAAAAAGCAGAAGTTCCTTACTATGCGTCTAATACGACATTAGATGCACAAAAAGACCTAGAAAAGGTAGAGACTCCGAATATGAAAACAGCGAAGCAAGTCGCTGATTTCTTAGGTGTGCCTTTAGAAAACATCACTAAAACAATGGTCTTCAAAGTGAATGGTGAATTCGTTTTAATTTTAGTTAGAGGACATCATGAACTCAATGAAGTTAAAATTAAAGATTACTTTAAAACAGACGATGTTGCTCTCGCTTCAGATGAAGAGATACGTAATTTGCTAAATGCAACTTCTGGCTCTTTAGGACCAATTACTGATAGAGATATCAAAGTATATGCAGATCAATTTGTTCAATCTGCAAACAATTTAATTGTAGGGGCTAACGATGATGGCTATCACTATGTCAATGCCAATGTAGATCGTGATTTTAAAGTTGAAGCTTATGGCGATTTTCGTTTTATTCTGGAAGGTGAGCCTCTAGCAGATGGATCCGGTCCGGCACGTTTTGCGGAAGGTATTGAAGTGGGACAAGTCTTTGTTTTAGGCGAAAAATATTCAGAGTCAATGCATGCGACCGTTTTAAATCAACAAGGACGTGAACAAAACCTTACAATGGGTTGTTATGGTATTGGTGTATCTCGAACATTAAGTGCAATTATTGAACAACATCATGATGAGAACGGTATCATTTGGCCAAAAGCAGTATCACCTTATGACATTCATTTAATTACAGTGAATCCTAAAAAAGAAGATCAACGTGAATGTGCAGACCGTTTATATGATTTATTACAAACAAAATATGACGTGTTGTATGATGAAAGAAATGAGCGTGCAGGCGTGAAATTCAATGATGCAGATTTGATTGGTTTACCACTTCGTGTGGTAGTCGGAAAAAATGCAGCTGAGGGTATTGTAGAAGTTAAAAGAAGAGATAATGGTGAAACTGAAGAAATCCATGTTGATGCTTTATTAGCGCATTTAGAAAAATGTAGTGAACAAATTCAGTAAGAAGATGCCAATCATTTGTTATAATAAAAATAAGCATATTGCTTCACGATGGGTTAACCGATTGGGTTCTATTGATGATGCAACAACAATAAGAAGGCTGAGGAATCTATTGATTTCTCAGCCTTATCCCGTATGAAATATAAAATGGTTTGAAAGTCATTTTTAAATACAAATGGATGTACGGCAATTAAAATAAGGTGGTTATGAGTGTGGCATTAAAGGATCAAGAAAAGTTTAAGATTCTCTTAAAACAAATTCATATGCAAGATTATTTTGATCAAGATATTATCGAACAAGGTCTATTGACACGCATCGATGTTTCTGAAAAATCTCGTGAATGGATTTTTCATATCCAATTACCACGATTATTAAAATATGATGATTATGCTGTATTGACTCATGCAATGAAAGAGAGCTTTCAAGATATCGCAAATGTTGATTGGAAAATTACAGTTGCAACGCATCAAGGTCAAGATGAATATTTATTAAAATATTTTGGAGATTGTATCGACCAAACGCAACTATCTCCTAAAGTCAAAGGTCAACTTAAACAAAAACGTATTGTGATGTCTGGCAATGTTGTTAAAGTGCTCGTTCAAAATGATATCGAAGGCCAACACTTTAATAAGGTCTGCAACGGAAGCCTGGTCAAAGCAATGCAACGATGTGGTTTTGATGTTGAAAAAGTGGTGTTTGAAACTGATGTGCATGGTCATGACGATGATTTAGCTTCTCTTGAGGCACACATTCAACAAGAGGATGAGCAAAGTGTGAGAGAAGCAACAGCAAAAATAGAAAAGATGAAAGAGCAACGTACAAAAGATGATAACGAAGCATCCGTAACGCGCTGTCAAATTGGTAAACCAATTCAAGTTGAAAATGTGCGACCGATTGAAAGTATTATTGAGGAAGAGTTTAAAGTCGCTATTGAAGGTGTCATTTTTGATATAAATCTTAAAGAACTCAAAAGTGGACGCCATATTGTGGAACTTAAGGTGACGGACTATACAGACTCATTAGTACTTAAAATGTTTACACGTAAAAATAAAGACGACTTAGAACACTTCAAAGCATTATCTGAAGGTAAATGGATAAGAGCACAAGGACGTATCGAAGAAGATATGTTTATTCGAGATCTTGTGATGATGATGTCAGATATTGAAGAAATCAAGCGTACGCCGAAAGTGGATAAGGCTGAAGAAAAACGCGTCGAATTCCATCTGCATACTTCTATGAGCCAAATGGACGGTGTGACACATATCGGTGAATATGTTGCACAAGCGGCTAAATGGGGGCATGAAGCGATTGCAGTGACAGATCATAATGTTGTGCAAGCATATCCAGATGCGCATGCTGCAGCAGAAAAACATGGCATAAAAATGATTTATGGTATGGAAGGGATGCTCGTTGATGATGGTGTACCTATTGCCTATAAACCGACCGATATACGATTAAGCGATGCCACATATGTAGTGTTTGACGTCGAGACAACAGGTTTATCCAACCAATACGACAAAATTATAGAATTAGCTGCAGTAAAAGTGAAAAACGGTGAAATTATAGACAAGTTTGAACGTTTTAGTAATCCGCACGAAAAGCTGTCTGAAACGATTAAAAATTTAACCCACATTACCGATGACATGTTACGAGATGCGCCAGAGATAAAAGAGGTGCTAACAGATTTTAAAACATGGGTAGGAGACGCCATTTTCGTTGCACATAACGCATCTTTTGATATGGGATTTATAGACACAAACTATGAGCGACTTGGCTTCGGTCCTTCAACTAATGGGGTTATTGATACACTTGAACTCTCAAGAACGATTAATACAAGTTATGGTAAGCATGGATTGAACTTTTTAGCTAAAAAGTATGGTGTCGAACTGACACAACATCACCGAGCAATCTATGATACTGAAGCAACTGCCTATATTTTCATTAAAATGTTAGCGCAACTTAAAGCATTAGATGTACACAACCATCAAGATATTAATAAAAAATTATCAAATGAGGATGCTTATAAGCGAGCGCGTCCACAACACGTTACGCTGATTGTTCAAAATCAGACAGGTTTAAAGAACTTATTCAAAATCGTCAGCGCTTCACTTGTTAAATATTATTATCGTACACCTAGAATTCCACGTTCACTATTAGATCAATATCGTGAAGGAATTTTAGTTGGAACCGCATGTGATGAAGGTGAAGTTTTCACTGCGGTGATGCAAAAAGATCAATCTGAAGTCGAACGGATTGCCAAGTATTACGACTATATTGAGATACAGCCACCTGCACTATATCAAGATTTACTTGATCGTGAATTAATTCGCGACAATGAAACGCTTGTAGAAATTTACGAACGAATTTTGAAAGTGGGCGAAACAAACAATATTCCAGTCATCGCAACAGGTAATGTGCACTATTTAAACGAACACGATAGTATCGCACGGAAAATTTTAATTGCTTCACAACCCGGTAATCCATTGAACCGATCTACTTTACCTGAAGCGCATTTCAGAACAACAGATGAGATGCTTAATGATTTTCACTTTTTAGGTGAATCTCGGGCTTACCAAGTCGTTGTAGAGAATACAAGAGCTTTAGCAGAGCGTGTTGAAAAAGTTGTACCAATTAAAGATAAACTTTATACACCAAATATGGATGGTGCCAATGAAGAAATTCGTGAAATGAGTTACAATAATGCCAAAAAACTATATGGTGAGGATTTACCGCAAATCGTTATTGATCGATTAGAAAAAGAGTTAGAAAGTATTATTGGGAACGGATTCGCAGTTATTTATTTGATTTCACAAAGACTCGTGAAAAAGTCGCTCGAAGATGGTTATTTAGTTGGTTCACGTGGATCAGTGGGTTCAAGCTTTGTGGCGACAATGACTGAAATTACAGAAGTAAATCCATTACCACCGCATTATATTTGTCCTAAGTGTAAAAAAAGTGAATTCTTTAATGATGGTTCAGTTGGTTCTGGTTTTGATTTGCCTGATAAAACTTGTGAATGTGGGACTCAAATGATCAAAGAAGGCCAAGATATCCCATTCGAAACATTTTTAGGGTTCAAAGGGGATAAAGTACCCGATATTGACTTGAACTTTAGTGGCGAATATCAGCCGCAAGCACATAATTACACTAAAGTATTGTTTGGAGAGGACTACGTTTATCGTGCAGGGACAATTGGTACAGTTGCTGAAAAAACAGCATTCGGTTTTGTGAAAGGTTATTTAAATGACCAAGGTATCCATAAACGAGGCGCAGAAGTTGATCGTTTAGTTAAAGGTTGTACCGGTGTTAAACGAACAACAGGTCAACACCCAGGTGGTATTATCGTAGTACCAGATTATATGGATATCTATGACTTTACACCGATTCAATATCCTGCAGATGATCAAAATTCGCCTTGGATGACGACGCATTTCGACTTCCACTCGATACACGATAATGTATTGAAACTAGATATTCTCGGACACGATGATCCGACAATGATTCGTATGTTACAAGATTTATCAGGTATTGATCCTAAAACAATACCTGTAGATGATAAAGAAACGATGGGCATCTTTAGCTCCCCTGAGCCATTAGGTGTAACAGAAGAAGAAATATTAGCGAAAACAGGAACGTTTGGTGTACCTGAATTTGGGACAGGCTTTGTAAGACAAATGTTAGAAGATACGAAGCCAACCACTTTTTCCGAGCTCGTCCAAATTTCAGGTTTATCACATGGAACGGATGTATGGTTAGGAAATGCACAAGAACTTGTTCGAAGTGGAACTTGTACACTTTCGAGCTGTATTGGTTGTCGTGACGACATCATGGTTTATTTAATGTATGCAGGTCTTGAACCCTCACTTGCATTTAAAATTATGGAAGCGGTACGTAAAGGTAAAGGGTTAACAGAAGAATTTGAACAAGTTATGAAAGAGAATAACGTGCCTGATTGGTACCTCGATTCTTGTAAAAAAATTAAATATATGTTCCCGAAAGCCCACGCAGCAGCGTACGTCCTTATGGCTGTAAGAATTGCTTATTTTAAAGTGCATCATCCTTTATTCTATTATGCAAGTTATTTTACAGTAAGAGCATCCGATTTTGATTTATTGACGATGGTAAAAGATAAAGAAAGTATTCGAAATACAGTGAAAGACATGTATTCACGTTATATGGATCTCGGTAAAAAAGAAAAAGACATTTTAACCGTGCTTGAAATTATGAATGAAATGGCACATCGAGGTTACCGTATGCAACCAGTGAGCCTTGAGAAAAGTCAAGCTTATGAATTTACAATCGAAGGGGATACGTTGATTCCGCCTTTCGTTGCTGTTCCTGGACTTGGTGAAAACGTTGCAAAACGTATCGTGGAAGCGAGAGAAGATGGTCCGTTTCTATCCAAAGAGGATTTAAATAAAAAAGCGGGGGTTTCTCAAAAAATTATTGAATACCTCGATGATTTAGGAACTTTACATGATATGCCAGATAAAGCACAACTCTCGATTTTTGATATGTAACATTCATTTGTCGCCTTATCAAAACTGTGGTATAATAAGCATGCTTATAAAATTAGACTCAAGTAGAAAGAGTGGGTATCACCCGCTCTTTTCTATTTGTTTGTCAGTGATAAGGGGGCTCGTATGAGTAAAGTTACAGAGCAAGTTGAAACAATAATACAACCTGTCCTTGACGAATTAAATTTTGAATTAGTTGATGTTGAGTTTACAAAAGAGGGTAAAGATCATTATTTGCACATTGCAATTGATAAGCCAGGCGGTGTGGATTTAAATGATTGTACATTAGCTTCTGAACGTATTAGTGAGGTCATGGATGCAAATGATCCAATCCCACAAGCTTATTATTTAGACGTTGCGTCACCAGGTGCTGAAAGACCAATTAAAAATGAAAAAGATTTTCAAAATGCGATAAATCAACCTGTATTTGTGTCGCTTTATGCACCAATTGAAGGTGAAAAAGAATGGTTAGGACGATTGGAATCCGTTTCTGATGAAGCGATTGAAATCGAAGTGAAAATTAAATCTAAAACAAAAACGGTCACAATTCCACGTGATAAAGTTGCAAAAGCACGCCATGCAGTCATGCTTTAAATGTGAGGAGGAAAATGAGTGAAAAGTAATGAATTATTGTTAGCAACGGAATATTTAGAGAAAGAAAAGAAGATTCCAAGAGCGGTATTAGTAGATGCAATTGAAGCTGCTTTAATTACAGCTTATAAAAAGAATTATGATAGTGCGCGTAACGTACGTGTCGAACTTAATTTGGACAGTGGGACTTTCCGTGTCATTTCACGTAAGGAAGTTGTTGAAGAAGTATTTGATGACCGTGAAGAAATCGACTTGTCAACTGCATTAGTTAAAAATCCAGCATACGAAGTAGGGGACATTTATGAAGAAGATGTAACACCGAAAGACTTTGGACGTGTAGGTGCACAAGCAGCGAAACAAGCTGTGATGCAACGTTTACGTGACGCAGAACGCGAAATTTTATATGAAGAATTTATTGATAAAGAAGAAGACATTATGACAGGTGTTATTGACCGTGTCGATCATCGCTATGTTTACGTTAATTTAGGACGTACTGAAGCAGTGTTATCTGAAGCAGAACGTAGCCCTAATGAATCTTATGTACCGAATGCACGCATTAAAGTTTATGTAAACAAAGTTGAGCAAACGACAAAAGGACCACAAATTTTTGTTTCTAGAAGTCATCCCGGTTTGTTAAAACGTTTATTCGAGCAAGAAGTACCTGAAATCTTTGAAGGTACTGTTGAGGTTAAATCTGTTGCACGTGAAGCGGGAGACCGATCTAAAATTAGTGTTTACTCAGAAAACCCTGACATTGATGCAGTGGGTGCTTGTGTTGGTGCTAAAGGTGCGCGTGTAGAAGCGGTTGTAGAAGAACTCGGTGGAGAAAAAATTGATATCGTACAATGGAATGACGATCCTAAAGTGTTTGTTAGAAATGCTTTAAGTCCATCTCAAGTAATCGATGTTATTGTTGACGAAGAAAATCAATCTACAACGGTCATTGTTCCAGATTATCAATTATCTCTTGCTATTGGGAAACGTGGACAAAATGCACGTCTTGCCGCGAAATTGACTGGCTGGAAAATTGATATTAAATCTGAATCAGATGCGAAAGAACTTGGTATCGGTGAAGCAAACGATACTGTTTCAGAATCAAATCATGTTGAAGATGAACAGCATGACGATGTTTTGGTTGGTTTAGAGGATGAAAGCAACGAAAAATAGGAGGGATTTTGAATGAAAAAGAGAAAAATTCCTATGAGAAAGTGTATCTTATCAAATGAAATGAAACCTAAAAAAGATATGATCCGCGTCGTGCAAAATAAAGAAGGCGAAATATCTGCAGATGCAACTGGAAAGTTACCAGGCCGTGGCGCTTATGTTTCAAAAGATATTGCGCTAATAGAACAGGCACAACAAGCACAAAAGTTAGAACAATTTTTTAAAGCGTCTCAAGAAACGTTAGAGCCAGTATATAAAGAAATTATTCGTCTAATTTATAGAGAAGAGATACCTACCAAATGAATCAACAACAAATTTTGAATTTCTTAGGCTTAGCGATGCGTGCAGGTAAAGTAAAAACGGGTGAGTCTGTTATTCTTGCTGAACTAAAAAAGCATCGATTAAAGCTTGTTTTAATTGCGAGTGATGCATCAGATAACACTAAAAACAATCTGATAAATAAGTGTCATAGTTATCAAACACCATATCGAATCATCAGCCGTCGTGATGATTTAGGCGACGCATTGGGCAAAAGTGCACGTGTTAATATTGGTATCACTGATCAAGGATTTGCAAAAAAGTTGATGTCAATGATAGATGAATAATGTTAGGAGTGGTTTAATGGGTAAACAAAGAATTTATGAGTATGCAAAAGATTTAAATATAAAAAGTAAAGATGTGATTGATGAGTTGAAAAAAGAGGGCGTAGAAGTATCGAATCATATGCAAACTTTAGAAGATGATCAAGTTAAATCATTAGATAAAGTTTTCAAAAAAGATCAAGCACAAAAGGATACAAAATCGCAAAAAAATACTCAATCAAATCACAAAAACCAAAAACAAGGTAAAAACCAAAAAGGTAAACCAAACCAGCAACAAAAACAAAATAAAAAGAATAATAAAGGTTCTAAAAATAATAAACAAAACAAAAAGAATCAAAAAGCACAACAACCAAGTGAACCTAAAGAAATGCCATCTAAAATTACGTATACTGAAGGCATTACAGTTGGAGAATTAGCTGACAAATTAGGTGTAGATTCATCTGAGATTATTAA
Organism: Staphylococcus sp. 191; assembly: GCF_011174885.1. Taxonomy (NCBI): domain Bacteria; kingdom Bacillati; phylum Bacillota; class Bacilli; order Caryophanales; family Staphylococcaceae; genus Staphylococcus; species Staphylococcus sp. 191. Next base: position 93,302 of record NZ_PNRJ01000007.1, read on the forward strand.
AAAATTATTCTTGCTAGGCATTATGGCCAACATTAACCAATCGTTAGATGTTGAAGCTTTAGAGCTTGTTGCATCAGATTATGGTGTGGAAATAGAAGAAGAAGTCGTTGTAGATGATAATGATCTTTCTATTTACTTTGATGACATTGAAGAAGACGAAAATGCTACAGTAAGACCTGCAGTTGTTACAATCATGGGCCACGTTGACCATGGGAAAACAACTTTATTAGACTCGATTCGTCACACGCGTGTCACTGAAGGTGAAGCGGGTGGTATTACGCAACACATTGGTGCCTACCAAATAGAAAACAATGGTAAAAAGATTACTTTCCTTGATACACCTGGACATGCCGCATTTACGACAATGCGTGCACGTGGCGCACAAGTGACAGATATTACCATTTTAGTTGTTGCTGCAGATGACGGTGTTATGCCACAAACGATTGAAGCGATTAATCACGCTAAAGAAGCAGATGTGCCAATTATTGTTGCAGTAAACAAAATTGATAAACCAACTGCAAACCCTGATCGCGTTATGCAAGAATTAACAGAATATAATTTAATTCCTGAAGACTGGGGTGGCGATACGATTTTTGTACCGCTATCAGCATTAAGTGGCGAAGGTATTGATGATTTACTCGAAATGTTAATTTTAGTATCTGAAGTCCAAGAATTAAAGGCGAATGCTAACAAACCAGCAGTTGGAACAGTGATTGAAGCGGAGTTAGACAAATCTCGTGGTCCAGCAGCGTCATTACTCGTTCAAAACGGAACATTACATGTAGGTGATGCATTAGTCGTTGGTAATACACACGGTAAAGTGAGAGCAATGGTTAATGATTTAGGTAAACGAATCAAATCTGCTGGCCCTTCTACACCAGTTGAAATTACAGGATTAAACGATGTACCACAAGCAGGTGACCGTTTTGTTGTCTTTAAAGACGAGAAGAAAGCGCGTCGTATTGGTGAAGCGCGTGAACAAGAAAGCATTTTACAACAACGTCAAGAAAGCAAAAATGTCTCCCTTGATAATTTATTTGAACAAATGAAACAAGGTGAAATGAAAGACTTAAACGTAATCATTAAAGGTGACGTACAAGGGTCTGTTGAAGCTTTAGCCGCTTCATTAATGAAAATTGATGTGGAAGGCGTAAATGTGCGTATTATCCATACTGCTACGGGCGCTATTAACGAATCCGACGTAACGTTGGCTAATGCTTCAAACGGTATTATCATCGGTTTCAACGTACGTCCTGATGCAGGTGCAAAACGTGCGGCTGATGCTGAAAATGTAGATATGCGTCTACACCGCGTTATTTATAATGTTATTGAAGAAATTGAAGCAGCAATGAAAGGTATGCTTGATCCAGAATTCGAAGAAAAAGTCATTGGTCAAGCAGAAGTGCGTCAAACATTTAAAGTTTCTAAAGTGGGTACAATTGCCGGAAGTTATGTGACAGAAGGTAAAATCACACGTGATTCAAGTGTCCGCATTATTCGTGACGGGGTTGTCCTATTTGAAGGTGAATTAGATACTTTAAAACGTTTTAAAGATGATGCAAAAGAAGTGGCCCAAGGTTATGAATGTGGTATCACGATTGCAAAATTTAATGATATTAAAGAAGGCGATATTATTGAAGCTTTCGTAATGGTAGAAGTCGAAAGATAGGAATATCAACGGTTTCAAGAACTTTTTGACTTATTATAGAAGTAGTAGTTTTGACGTGAAAAAATACACATTTCCATGTTTTTGTGATAAATTTTAACATGGTAAACACTATCAGTCGAATAAATAAAGAAAGCATATGTGGTAAATACCTTTTTAAAATCTTCATTTGATATTTTACCAATCACAAAAAATGCCTCCATTTAACTTTTCACTTTATGTGTCCGGTGTAATGGGGGCATATCATTTCTTCTGATAAAAGTAGTTGAATCACATTGTAGTACTTATCAACTTTTGAAGTTCTTTTTCTAGAACTTGACGGTGTGAAACCTTTTAAGTATTTGTCGATTGTCCGTCTATCTTTACCAAGATCACGAGCTAACTTACTTTTATTGATTTTCATTTTTGCACTCTCCATCATTTCTTTCAGTTTTGCTAAGTCTTGAAAGGCTTGTAATTTTAATTTCTGTATCTATTTTGACTGTATAGTTCATAATTTCACCTCAATCAAACTATGATTAAAACAGTCGTTTTTGTACATACTTATTCAAGCGAGAGTGTACATTTTTAAATTAGCATTTATAATATAGAAAGTATTAGTAGTAAGTATCAAGATTTGTGTAGAAGTTTTGAAGACTTTGATTCTTAGCGTATTCCATTTGAGGTGATAAGTTTAATTATAGAATTAATGAAATCGTAGCTGAAATATTAAATGATGTTGCTTTGTTTATAAAAAAATTTTCGGCACAATGTATGAGTGAAGATTTAAGTAATAAGGATTTAGAACATTGATTGAATAAAAGTTAAAAGAATGTTAATAGAACCGCATCATAAACTGATAGTAAAAGCGTATCATAAATGATGCGGTTTTATATTCTGTTATATAATTATTATTAAATCGATATAAACTATCGGAATTTATATAATAGATTAAACTTAAAAAAATAGTTATATATTCGTGTTTTTGGGTGCTTTATTACACAAAGTTCATTGATAATCGTTATCATTTAATGTACTATAATATTGTAAGTTTACTAGTAGAATAATAAATTGCACAAGGAGTGGATGTTTTATTGAATAAATATTTGATAGACAACTATAATGAGTTTGATAAATCTATTATATTATTTCCATATGCAGGTGGTGGAGCTAATATTTATAGAAATTGGACACCTAATTTTCATGATTTTAACGTGTTGCGTATCCTTTATCCAGGAAGAGAAAATCGATTTAATGAGCAACCTTTAACTAATATAGATACTTTGGTTTGTGAAATTTATCAAGAAATGTTAGAGGAATACAATTTTGATAATGAATATTATCTGTTTGGGCATAGTATGGGAACTAAAGTGGTTTATGAGCTTGCATTAAAAATAAAGCATAATGAAAAATTACCAAATCCAAAAGGTATTATTATTTCAGCTGGCAGAGCACCGTGCTATAAAGAAGAGAATCCAATTTACCATCTTGATAATGAATATTTCATTGACGGCTTAAAATCATATGGTGGAACACCCCAAGAAGTGTTAGAAAATAAAGATTTGATGGATATGTTTTTACCGATGTTAAGAGCTGACTTTGTTATAGATGAAGAGTATCAAGACAAATTATACGAAAAATTAGAAAGTCCCATATTAGCATTAATGGGTACACATGATACACAAATTGAACTAGAAGAACTATTAGAATGGGAAAAGTATACGACTTGTGATTTTAAATACGACTATGTCAATGGTGGTCACATGTTTATTAATGATAATCCAGGCGAAGCTATTTTTAAGGTTAAGGAATATTTGAATGATTTATAAAATGAACATGGTTTGCAATATTGCATCATTTAATCCAGATAAAATAATTCGAGACTTATTAAAAGGATATTCTTCTATAGTAATTATATTGACTGAAAAAATCGCACTTAATAAATTAGATTATAAATTTTTAACGTATGAACAAGTTCAATACATTGAGAACATAGCAGTACTCAGTGATAAAGTGAATTACTTAATCAGTCATTCTATTGTAAATATATTTTATTGCAATTTAATGAATTATAGTATCGATAAGCTAAATTATTATCATAATCCTTATAATAAACCATACATAAAAAATAAAAATAATATTAATTTTAATATTTCTCATACTTCTGGTTGTTCAGTAGTTGCTTTTTCACATGCAGATATAGGGATTGATGTTGAAAATATTGAAAGAAACATAGAGTTTGAAAATATAATAGATTACTATTTTTGTGATTTTGAAAAAGAATATATTAATAGTGATTCTGTTAAGTTTTTTGAATTTTGGGTCGCAAAAGAAGCATTTCTCAAATGTATTGGATATGGTTTAGTTAAAGGATTAAAGAACGCAAATATAAATGTTATTAATTCAAATTATTTTGAGATTATTAACAAGAATACATATTTAAGGTATGTTATACAAATTGAGCATATACATTCACGATATGTTATCGGCGTTACTACTTCGGAGGTTAAAGATGAATAATATAAAAAGACAAGAACTAGAAAATTTTTATGATCAAAGGGCATGGGTACACTATACTCTAGACGAGTATTTAGAAGAAAAAGCTAAAAGATATTCTAAGAATGTAGCAATTATTGATGGAGAACTAGAAGTTACATATGAAACTCTAATACAAGAGGTAAAGAATTATGCAGGTAGAATGGTTGCAGACGGTATAAAGAAAGGAGACAAAGTTGTTATCCAATTACCTAATTGCTTAGAATTTGTATTTGTAATATTTGCTCTGTTTAAAATTGGTGCAATACCAGTTCTAGCATTGGCAAATCATAGAAAAATAGAAATTAAAGGTATTATTAAGAATTCTAGAGCGGTTGCTTATATTGCTAAATCAAATTATTTAGGTTTTTCTTATGACAATTTTATTAAAGAAATAGAGACAGAAATGAATTATAAGTTAAAAAAGTATATTCTTGGTAATACCAATGAATATAAAAAATTTTATACTTCAAAACGTAATGATTACTCTTATCGATTGGATTTTGTACACTCGAATCATTATAAAGATACTGCTTTACTATTACTTTCTGGTGGCACAACTGGCATACCCAAACTAATACCAAGAAGACATTGTGATTATATTTATGTTGCAGAACAAAGTGCGAGACGATGCCTATTAGATGAAAACACTATTTATTTAGCTTCATTATCAATGGCGCATAATTTCCCATTAGGTTGTCCAGGAATTATTGGAACTTTTTCAGTTGGTGGAACTGTAATAATTTGCAATGTAACAAGTCCTGATGAAATATTTCCATTGATTGAAGAAAACTCTGCTACTCATACAGCGTTAGTACCATCAATTGCTAAAATGTGTATAGATTTTTATAAACTTAATCCGGATTATGATATTAGGTCATTAAAACTAATTCAAGTTGGTGGCGCATTATTAGATGCATATACAGGTAAAGAGATTGTTGAAACATTAAATTGTATGTTGCAACAAGTATATGGTATAGCAGAGGGATTAATATGTATGACATCTCCTAAAGATAGAGATGAACTTATATATCATACTCAAGGTGTACCTATTTCAGAATATGATGAAATAAAAATTGTTGATGAAAATGGTAACGAAGTAGCAGACGGAGAATTCGGTGAACTTTATGTAAGAGGTCCTTATACAATATATAGCTATTACAATGCCCCTGATATTAAATGCGTAGACGATAACATGTATTTTATGACTGGTGATAAAGTGTGCAAACAACAAAATGGCAGATATAAAATTGTCGGTCGAATTAAAGAAATGATAAATAAATCAGGTGAAAAAATATTGCCTACGGAAATAGAAAGTCTCTTACTAACACACAGCCAAATTGATGATGTAAAAGTCATTGGTATTGAAGATGAAATTGTTGGTGAGAAAATCTGTGTGTGTTTAAAAAATGGAACAAATTTAAATGTTCATGAACTCAGAACCTATTTAAAGAATCATGGGTTAGCAGACTTTAAGTTACCTGATTGTATCAAAACAGTAAATGAGTGGCCCTTAACTTCATTTGGGAAAATAGATATTAAAAAATTGAAAGCGCTGGTTAAATAAAAGTGGGAGGTTTAAGATGGACCAACTAGTACATAAGGATAAAGCAATAGATCTATTGAATAATTGGATTAGTAAAAAACTAAGCTGCAATAATATAGACTATAGCCAAAATTTAATTAATTTGGGTGTTCAATCATTAGATGTCATGGAATTAGTAAGTATTTTAAGAAGAGAAGGTTTAAAAATTAAATTTTCACAATTAATTAAAGAACCTACTTTAAATCAATGGATAGAACTGATTAGATCTTCAAAAATTTCAAAGCTAAACACTGTAACTGATAATACAAGTAAAAAACAAAATGAAATCCCCTTTGAATTAACAGATGTTCAAAGTGCATATTTAATTGGTAGAGAAGATGATCAAGAATTAGGTGGTATAGGCTGTCATGCTTATTTTGAGTTTACAGGTGAACGATTGGATATAAATAAGCTTAATTATGCATGGTATGAAGTTCAAATGAGGCACCCAATGTTAAGAGCCAAATTCACACAAGATGGTAAGCAATATTTTATGCAATATCCACACAAAAATGAAATAAAAGTTGTTAGTTTAGATTCATTTAATGACGAAAATATTCAAAAACAATTGAAAACATATAGAGAAAATATATCGCATTTGAAAAGAGATGTTACACAAGGTGATGTAGCTGGTTTGACCGTATTCATATTACCAAATAATCAAATGACAGTAAGTATTGATATCGACTTACTTGTTGCTGATATTTTAAGCATCAGTATAATCATAAAAGAACTTTCAAATATATATAACGGTACAGACTCAGGAAATGGTGAAGAATATACATTTAAAGATTATATTGAAAATATTGAGATAGATGATAAGACTATTAATGAAAGTAAAAAATTCTGGGTAGATAAGGTAGAAAGATTAAATATTAATCCCATTCAGTTACCTATTCTAAAAAAGCCAGCAGATGTTAAAGAAGTAAAGGTTACTCGACATTCAAGAAAGATAAATAAAAATTTATGGAACCAAATAAAAGATAATGCGAAATCATATAATACAACACCATCTATTGTATTATTAGCTTGTTACATGATTATTTTAGAAAAATATAGCAATCAAGAAGCTTTTTATGTAAATGTACCTTTATTTGATAGAAACCACCGTAATGTTCATGTCAGAGATATAGTAGCAGACTTTACAAATTTATTATTAGTTGAACATACACCGACAGCTGATGAGAAGTTTTTGGAAACCTTAGAAAGAGTTAAAGAAACTTTTATTCAAAATATTTCACATTCAGAATACAGTGGCGTAAATGTGCAAAGAGACATATCCAAACAAAACGGTACTTATATGAATATTGCACCTGTGGTATTTGCGTGTAATATAGATTATGAACTAGAGGATGAAGTAACAAGAAGTGTGCTTGGAAATATGACATATATGATATCTCAAACACCTGGTGTGTGGTTAGATTTTCAATCTTATGTCAAAAATGATGAATTATTAATTTGCTGGGATAAAGTGGATGAATTGTTTAGTGATGAAATGATAACAAGTATGCTAAATGATTATTATGACCTTCTTACATATTTAGGTGAAAAGTTGAACTGGCATGAGATAGGTAGTGTTATTCCAGAAAGTCAGAATACATACAATATTCAAATAATGTCACCAAAAGAAAAACTATATGACGGTTTCCTAAAGAATTTTACAAAATATCCTGAGAAAATTGCATTAATCGATACTAACTCAAAAACTAAAATTAGTTATAAAGAATTATTTAATCGAGCAATGGTATTAGGCGAGACATTAAGAATTAGTGGTATTAATAAAGGTGATTATGTGGGTATCGTTTTGCCGAGAGGATATCACCAAATTGTTTCGATACTTGCTATTCAATTTGTAGGTGCAGCATATGTACCAATTGGAATACACCAACCAAATGATAGAAGAAAGAAAATTTATAATCAAGTAGGCATTGATGTCATAATAAGTAACTCTAAATATATAAATAACAATGAGCTAAATAAGGATAATTTGATTGTTTTGGATATAGAAGAAAGTGACAACGGAACTCTAACTGAGATAGTGGATATTTCTTCAGAAGAGACAGCGTACGTTATTATGACTTCTGGTTCTACTGGTACACCTAAAGGAGTAGAGATATCACATAGTAATGCTTTGAATACAATATTAGATATAAATAGGAAATTTAATATAACTTCAACTGACACTTTAATTATGGTGTCATCAATAGAATTTGATTTATCGGTTTATGATATTTTTGGCATTTTAGGTTGTGGAGGAGCACTTATATTAACGAGTGAGGATAATTATAAAGATCCTACTCAATGGTTATCGATGATAAAAGAATATGGTGTGACAATTTGGAATTCAGTTCCTATTCTATTTGATATGTTAGTAACGCATGTTGAAGGGAAAAAAGAGCATCTACCATTGGACATAGTACTATTATCAGGAGACTGGATAGATCTTCAATTACCTAATAGATTTTATAGTATCTCAAATGAGCAAAGTCAGATTATAGCAATGGGAGGAGCTACTGAAGCATCTATATGGTCTAATTACATAAAAGTACCTCGGATAATACCTAAACATTGGAATTCTATACCTTACGGCTCCCCGCTAAAAGGACAACTGTATAAAGTAGTTGATAAATTTGGAAGAGAATGTCCTAAAAATGTTATTGGCGAGCTACACATTGGTGGAATGGGCGTAGCACAAGGTTATATTGGAGATGCCGAATTGACAAGCAGTAAATTCTATAGGGATAGAAACAATACTAAATGGTATAAGACTGGTGACAATGGCAGAATATGGGAAGATGGCATGATAGAATTCTTAGGCAGAGTAGACAATCAAATTAAAGTTAAAGGGCATAGAATTGAAACTGGAGAAATTGAGCATGCTTTATCTCAAATAGATGAAATTGGGAAAGTTAAAGTCATCGAAGCTAATAAAAGTTTGGCTGCTTTTATTATACCTAATAGAAATGAAAATAGAGTGGAAATGCTGCAAGTATCTAACAAAACTCAGCAATATTTATCGATTATGAATAATTTGCTCAATCAATATACATTCAATCTATTAAAATCAAATAGTACTATAAATAAAGATGATTTTATACCGTTTCAGGAAATATTAACTCGATTGAGTGTTAGTGAAAAATATGGAAAGATTGTACATGGATGGCTAACTAAACTAGTAGATGATGGGTATCTTGAGATAAAAGGTGACAGATACAGATGCAAAATGTTTGGTCCTAAAGTTGTTAAATCATTTGAAAAGCAGGAACCTATCGAAAATTATATAAAGAAACTTGAAAAATATATCCCTTATATAATAACAAACAAGATAGATCCATTGGACTTATTTTATAAAGAAGAGAAAAATTTATCTCCAACTTATTTAGCTTCATTAATGCCATGGCAAGACATAGTTATAGAGTCGCTAATTAAAGGAATATCGCATTTTAAAAAAGATAATATAAATATATTAGAATATGAAACAAAAAATGTTGGAGTTAGTAATTTAATATACCAAGGTTTAGAACAAAAAGTAGATAACTATGATTATTTGGCTATCACATCAATATCTAAAGATGATTACTTTGAAGCTCATTATGGTATAAGTTTAAAATCTTCTATCAGTCAAATAGAGCATAGAAAATACGATGTTATTTTAATTATTAATGCATTACATAGAAGTTCTGATATAAATCAGACTTTAAATAATCTTAAAGATAAAATGAAAGATGACGGTCAACTTATTATAGTAGAACCAAATATAAGTTTATTTATTGAACAATTTACTGTCGATATTTTAAACGCTTATGTAGGTGAAAAGACGTACAAGAGAACTTATGATGAATGGATGAATATATTTACTATACAAGAACTTGAATGTAAGAGGGTACAACACATAGGCGAAGATCCTATCTATTCAAATATTTTCTATATGACTAAATGTAATATCAATAAATCAATCATTAGACAGAAATTAAATCAAACATTACCACAATATATGATTCCTACAAATTTTACAATTATAAATGAATTTCCATTAAATCAAAATGGGAAAATTGATAACAAACAATTAGCTAATTTAATTAAAAAAGATGATATAAAAAAACATTCATTAAAAACAGTGAAATTAAATGATATAGAAGGAAAAATATTACGCATTTGGGAATCAGAATTTAATAAAAAAATATCAGATATCCATACTAATTTTTACAAAAATGGTGGTGACTCTTTATTAGCTACACGTATTGCAACAGAAATTGAAAAAGAATTTAAAGTGAATTTCACAATAAAAGATGCCATGACTTGTACGACCATTAAATTACAGGCAGAAAAAGTAGCTAAAATGAGTAGGGACACTATTAATAGAAAGCAAAATGAGTTTAAACAGGACGTTGAAAATATTAATAAGCCATTTGAATTAACGGAGGTTCAGTATTCATACTTTATTGGTAGAAAAAAGGAATTAAGTGAAAATAATGTCTCTACACATTGTTACTTTGAAATTGATGGAGAAAACTTAAATATAGAAAATCTTGAAAATGCTTGGAATTTCTTGATTAAAAAACATGGAATGATGAGAGCTGTTATTACAGAAGAAGGGATGCAAAAGATCCTAAAAGAAGTACCTTATTATACATTTAATATAAATGACTTAAGAGGGCAAAGTGGGCAAATGTTAGAAGATAATCTCATGGATATAAGAAGAAATTTATCTCATCAAGTTCTTAATATATTTCAATGGCCTATATTTAATATTGATGTTTCTGTAATTACTGATGAAAAAATAAGAATTCATATTAGTTTTGACAATATGATTTTTGATGGGTGGAGTATGTTTGCTCTATTAGAACAATGGAATAAACTTTATTTCAATGAATCTATAGATGATCAAATAACTGATTTGAGTTTCAGAGATTATGTACTTTACTTAAATCAAGAGAAAAGTAATAGTCGTTACGAAATTGATAAATCTTATTGGCTAAAAAGAATATTAGGATTTTTAAAAGCACCGCAAATTAAAAATGATGCGAAATTTGCAACTCAGTCTAATGTCTTCACAAGGCGGTCATATTATATTGAACGTGAGGATTGGCAAAACATAAAAACTATATGTAAAGAGCTGCAAATTACACCAACAACACTACTTATCGGAATGTATTCCGAAGCAATTAGACTTGTAAGTTCAAATGATAATTTTTCTTTAAACATCACCCAATTTAATAGAATACCTGTTAGTCCAGAAATTAATAAAGTAATAGGTGATTTTACAACATTAACAATACTAGAAATCAACAATAACTACGAAGAACAATTAAGTAAGAGATTCAAGAAGATACAATCACAGCTTATGGAAGATCTAGAACATGATAAGTATTCAGGTGTCGAATTTCAAAGAGCCATAAGAAAATATTGTGAAATTGATGATTACATTTTAATGCCTTTCGTCTTTACAAGTGGATTGGGAATAAACGCATTGAATAGTAGTAATCAATTTGGTGAAATTATTTACAATATTAGTCAAACACCGCAAGTTTGGTTAGACAACCAAGTTATTGAACGTGATGGTGGTTTAGACATCTATTGGGATAGTGTTGATAGTGAACTCGGTGTAGATAATTTAGATACAATGTTTAACTACTTCGTGAATACCCTATTAAAAATATCAAAAGATAAATCAATTTTATTTGAAAAAGTTCAAAATAATAGTTATAAGGAAAACTTGTGTTTTGAAACGATTGGAACAGTTGAAAAAGATGATAGTGACAATGTGAATGAAATTAAGGTGAATGAAGTTAAAGAAATTTTATCTCATATCGTTAATCACGATATTGTTAGTTCTTCAAGTAGGTTTTTTGAAGTTGGTGGTGATTCACTTAAAGCTATTGCACTAACTAATAAAATTAGAGAAGCATTCGATGTAGAGCTTGAACTGGCCTTTATCTTTTCAAATCCTACTATTAAAGATATTTCAACAAAAATTGAAGAACTTAATAACACAATCGAAGAAGAAGGTGTCATTTAAAACATGAAAAAATGTATAGTTTGTGGAAGTAGGTTCGGTCAATTTTATATAGAAGCATTGAAAAGTATACCAAGCATTAAACTTTATGGGTTACTTGCATCAGGAAGTGAAAGGTCAATTGATTGCGCTAATCACTATCAAATTCAGTTGTACAATAATGTTGATGATTTACCTAATGATATTGATTTTGCTTGTATTGCTATCAAATCTGAAGTGCAAGGCGGAAAAGGTAATTTAATAGCAGAAGCGTTATTAAAAAGAGGAATTGATGTCATTTTTGAGCAGCCTCTTTCTGAAAAGGAATATATATCACTATTTAAATTAGCCAGAAAAGAAAAAAGGTATTTTACTGTCTGTAATTTATACAGTCAACTACCTAGCGTGCAAAACTTTATTGATAACTTTTACTATATAAAAAAAGAACAGTCCATAAAATATGTCAATGTAGAATTTGCAACACAACTATCTTATCCAGTTGCACAGTTATTAACTTTATTGATTCCTGAAAGTAAAAATATTGAATTTAGTGATTCAAAAAAAGAAGATGGTCCGTTTCAATTTTTATCCACAACTATAAATGAAACGCAGTTAAATTTAATTGCGTATAATGAAGCGGTGGAAAATAAAGTAGATGATTTTATGAGATTACTCTTTAGTATGAGAGTTGGCTTTGAAGGTGGCGAACTAAATTTATTAGATCCTCAAGGATATGTGTTTTGGAGAGAATATATTAAATTTCCAAATCGATATAGGATACCGTCTAGTTTCGTTGATAACCCACCTAATGGAATGACACGAAAGCATGTTAAGTTGCTTTATGATAATTCAGACTTAACTCAACAAGCGATATTTACAGAATTATGGCCAACGACTATTTCTAAGGAAATATATTTATATATGGAAAGAGATCAATTAGATAAACATTATTTCAATGTATTAGCACAAAAGCATATTAACAGTTCGATAATGTGGCATAAATTAATGCAGTCTTTAGGTTATCCAGAGCTAGTAGCTAAAGATAAATACACTTTATATGATGTTGATCAACTTGTTCTATATGAAAAGCCATATGTAAGTATTATCGATGAAATGGGTAAACTAGAGCGTATTTGTGCTAAATCAATGCTCTGGGTACTAAGTAGGGATTTTAATAATTTAAATATTGCATACTCCTACCAAAGTATTATTAGCTGCCTAAACGTTAAAGACAATTATAGAAATATTGTTAAACGTTGGTTAAATTACTTATCAAGAAATGATTACATTATTGAGGCTGAACCAGACAATTATATATTTGATCAAATGGATGAATCACAATTAGATATCCTATTTGAATGGAGTGAACTTGAAAAGGCATGGCATAGGAATATTATGCCAATTTCTGTCATAAAATATTTCAAATCACATATTGAGCATATGGATCAAATATTAAAAGGTAATAAATCCGTTAACATGTTGCTATTCGATCAAGGTAAAAATGATATCGCAAATGATTTGTATAGCCGAACAGCAATTTCTATATTCATTAATGAACAGATTGGACAGTATGTAAATAATTTATCTAAAAATAATTCATTATCAATTTTAGAATTAGGTGCTGGAACTGGTGCCACAACTGAAAGAATATTAGATAAAGTAGCTAGCTTATTTACTGGACAGTATATTTTTACAGATATATCAAAGTATTTTTTAGTTTCTGCTGAAGAAATGTTTAGGCAATATCAATTTATGAAATACCACGTTTTAGATATAGACAATATGGAAGATAATCATATTATTAACAAGCAGAAATTTGATGTCATTGTGGCGGTTGGAGTTATAAATAATTCGAAAAATATAAAGAGCTTATTAAATAGATTAAACGAGATGTTAAACGAAAATGGGAAACTCCTTATAGGAGAAGCTTACGGTGAATCCGCAGTTATGCTAATATCTCAAGCTTTTATGATGACAGAACCTGAAGATGAAAGGAAGTATAGAAATATGACCTTTTTATCGTTACAAAGTTGGTATGAAATCTTTGATGAAACTGGATTTAATGTTCTGACAAAAACGCCCCATCAAACAGATGAGTTGTCTTCATTTAATCAGTCACTATTTATATTAGAAAAGAGGTAAGTATGTATAAAATTGGTCATTTGCAATATAAAGTTAAAAGTCTAGAAAATGCTATGAAAAAGTTTGAACAATTAGGGTTCGATGTTGAAAGAGCTAATAAAAAGTCTAAAAATGCTTTTATTTGGTTTGAAACTGGTCCATATATTGAGCTCATAGAAATGAATAATAATTTAGTTCCCTTTGCTTATTTATTTAGATGGGTTTATGGAAGGTCTATGAAAGAAAGGTGGAAGAAATGGTGTGGTAATAAAGAAGGATTTATTGATTTTGCAATAGAAACTATCGAGGATGAATATCGAAATATAAATAATTTCCATAAAAATAAAATGATGTTAAAAGACCTCGGAATTGAAACTAATAAAGTAATAACATGGAGTAGAAAAAATTCAAAAAACGAAAAGGTTTCATTTAGTTATTTACCTGTTATACCAGCCACATTACCATTTATAGTTTCGGATTATAGTATAAATCAACGCCCGAGTCATGTTTTACACAAAAATAACATAGAGAAAATCCAAAGTGTTAATTTTAAGTGTAATGAAAAAGAATATGGGTTTTTGAAAAATGCTATGAAAAATGATAAATATTTAAAATTGACCTTAGGAACAAATTCTGAAATTGATCAAGTGCTTCTTAAAAATAAATATGGAGAGTTATATAGATTAACGAACCATATGTCGATAGAAAGTGAGTGAGTAGCTTGGAAATAAAAAAAGAATTAATTAGGCTATATAAAAGTGGTATAAATCTCTGGCTTGAAAATAATCAATTACGTTATAAAAGTAAATTAGGAAAGTTATCTCAGGATGATTTAACTTTCTTAAAAGAAAACAAAAATAAAATTATTGAGTTATTTAAATCAAATAGCAAGTTTGAATTCTTTAAAGATGATAATCGATTTCCATTAAAAGATATCCAAAGTGCTTATATAATAGGTGAAAAAAGTGAATTTGGATCAGTTTCAAGTCATGTCTATTTTGAAGTTACATTTCCAAAATTAGATAAAATCAAACTCAATCAAGTTTGGAATAAATTGATTTCTAAGCATGAAGCTTTAAGAACAGTTATGGACTCTTGGGACTCGCAGAGAATATTAGATTCAGGCTTTGAATATGAAGTTTTGGTAGAAGAAGGTGAAAAAAATCGTAATAAAACACGAGATAGATTGATGAATAAATATTATGATCCATTTATCTGGCCGTTATTTGATATTGAAGTAACTCAGACATCTAAATACTCACTTTTACATTTATCTTTTGATTTTTTAATTTTAGATTGGACGAGTATTTGGATTTTACTAAAAGAATTTGAATGCGAGTATTTTAAAGGCAACTTACAGGTAGAAAATCATAAAGTTTCATGTCTTAGGGATATCTATCTAAGTAGTGAATTAAAAAAAGCAACTTCTAAATATTTGAATGATGAATTATATTGGACGGAAAAAATTGAAGAATTAGGAGATTATCCTAAGTTACCACTTAAAATGAGCGAACTAAAAAAAGAATTTACTAGGAAATCATTTCTTCTTGACAAAAACAATTGGGATGCTATTAAGAAGCTTTCAAAAAATTTCGCTTTAACTCACAATACAATGGCTTTAACGGCATTTGCATGCGTTTTAAAAAAATGGGTTGATCAAGAGATGTTTGTAGTAAATTTAACAACTATGAATAGAGATTCAGAATTTGAAGATATACAGCATGCTATAGGTGATTTTACTTCAACAAATTTGTTAAATATAGAAATTGATGAGCATAAATCATTTATTTATAATGCAGAAAAATTACAAGGACATTTATTAAAAGATTTAGAACATAATTATTTTACAGGTATAGAAACAATAAGGGAAATTAGGAAATCAAATTCAAATTGCATATTTCCGATTGTATTTACAAGTTCTTTAGGTACTGGTGGTATGAATTATGAATATATGGAGCTAGGGAATACAGGCATAAGTCAAACTCCTCAGGTATTTATGGATTGTCAGATTATGGAGTTGAACGATGCATTATACGTCAATATAGATACAAGAAAAGGCATATTTGATGAGGAATTTATAGAAGAATTTACAAAAGATTATCAAAAGTTTCTGTTAGATGTCGTAACTAATTCAAGTGAAGGTTCTACATTGTTACCTTGGTATTTTAAAGAGCGTAATAAAAATAGCTATAAACAAATTCTTGCAAGCTGTGATGAGATTGAAGAAATCGTAAAGGCTAAGGAACATAATATTAAAAACCAATTGTCAGATGAATTAGTTCATGAGGTTACTGAGCAATGTAAAGACATATTAAAAGTGGATTCACTCGGTAACAAGGATAATTTTTATGGATATGGCGCAGATTCATTAATTTTAGCAAGGCTATCAACAAATATAATCACTACATGTAAGGAACATCAATTAGATGAAATAAATTTTGATGGCTTATTAAGGGTGCTATTAGCTGAGCCAACTCTTCAAAAGATACTACAAGAGATTAGTAGTAAAAAAATAGATAGCAAGATTGAAGAGAAACATGATAATAATTCTATAGGTAAATTAACGATGCTTAAAAAAGAAGGAGAAACACTCAAAGTATTTTTCCATGCAGGATTAGGAACAATGAATTGTTTAAGATATGTGCTTGATGAATTAAAAAAGAACGATGGGGATTCAATTGCAGGTATCACAATCCAAGACCAAGAAAAATACTGTCATATAGAGAAAAAGCAACTTGTTAAGAAAATTAGTGAAGAATATGTAAAGCTTATTGAGGAATCAGGGTATAAATCCGTTCACTTAGTGGGTTACTGTTCGGGAGGTCTAATCGCTATGGAAGTAGCTAGTATACTCATACTTGGTGATATTGATGTTGAAAAGGTTACGTTAATTGATACTTCACCATCACCACTGTCAGAAATAGATTATATAGTTTCTGAAATGGCATTTATACAAAATTACTTTATTACTGTTGAGGACGTACTGCCGAAAATTGATTATAACAAACTAAAAGATAGTATTAGAACCATGTATTCTAAAATCGAAACTGATGCACAATACGATTTATTAAATTTTATTACCAATCAGTATAGTGAAGATGATCAATTAAAAGTGGAATTAGAACAATTTTTCAAAGATAAATCTCTTAATGAAAGATTTGAAAAATATACTGAAGTTATTGGTTCTAAACAGGATGTTGGTAATACAGTAAATAAAGATTTCTTAATTTCTTCATATAAAACTCAAATGGCAAGTTGGGAAGGAGCGCATATGACACCTACTACATATATTGGTGATGTAACTTATTTGAAAGCACAAGATAAGGATGAGTTTGATTTGTTGCCAGCACAGGATAGTAATGAATTTTGGCAAAAATGTTGTATTGGTGATTTTACTGAAATTCCTATACCTGGTAATCATTATAACTGTGTTGAAGGCAGTGAACATGCGTCGCATGTTGCGAAATTATTAATATAAATTTTAACAGATGGGAAGTTAGATTATGGATAAATTAGTAGTTAAAGATTTAATTACAGTAGGTATTTTTACAGCGCTATATTTAGTCATATTTTTTGCAACCTCTATGATTGGTTACATACCATTTTTAATACCGTTTCTAGGATTAATTTGCTCGATTTTATGTGGTGTTCCATTTATTTTATATGTTATGAAAATCAATAAGTTTGGAATGGTGACATTAACAGGGATAATTTTAGGCTGTGCTTTTACCGTAATGGGTAGTGGCTTAATTATGATTCCATTTGGTATTGTCTTTGGTTTGCTTGGTGATTTTATTATGAAAGCTGGTAACTATAGAGATTGGAAATTAATTACATGGGGTTATGCAGTCTTCTCTTTGTGGATTATGGGCTTTTTTGTAAGACTATTCATTGTGAGAGATCAGTATTTCAATGAGATGAGTAAAGTTTATGGACAGGATTATGTAAGCGTTTTACAATCTATTACCCCTTTATGGATGTTACCTGTAATGTTCATATTGACATTGATAGGGAGTCTTATTGGGGCGTGGTTAGGTAAGAGCATGTTCCGTAAACATTTCAAAAAAGCAGGCCTTTTATGATGGTTATGGAGGATTCATTAGCTGATGGTAGAAACATTGTAGCAAAGTTAGATCCTAGAACAAAAGTGGCTTTAACCATTACGGTAAGTACAATTTTAATATCTAGTGGTGATGTGCAAAGTATCTTAAGATTATGCTTAACATTCTGTTCACTTGCTTTATTACTATCAATTCAAAAGCAAGTGTTGTTTATCAAATTTTTTGCGCTGTTGTTAGTGCTTATATCAATACAATATTGGGTGGTGCCGCATTCTGAAGGTATCATTAAATTTGCCCTCTTGGCTTTTATTGGCATTTTCATGAATATATTCCCGGGTTTTATAGTGGGTTATTTCACAGTGTCTTCAACAAAGGTCAGTGAGTTTATAGCTGTTATGGAAAAAATGAAAATACCTAAAAATATCATCATTCCAGTATCTGTAATCTTCAGGTTTTTTCCAACAATTGTGGAGGAGTATAGAAATATAAGCTATGCGATGAGAATGCGAGATATTACCTTTTTAAAGCATTTTTTTAAGACAATTGAGTATAGAATGATACCACTTATTATATCTGTCGTACAAATTGGCAATGACCTTTCATTTGCAGCAATGACAAGAGGAATGGATGCGCCATATAAACGGACGAATATTTGTATTGTGAAACTCAAATTTTTAGATATTATGCTCATCATCCTCATGATCATCTTATGGATAATCTATTTTAAGGGGAAGTTGTTTAATGATTAAATTTGAAAATGTAACTTTTAAATATGCTTCTTCAGAAGAACCGGCTATCAAAGAAGTATCATTTCATATTAAGCGCGGGGAATTAGCAGTGTTTTGTGGTCAATCAGGAAGTGGAAAGTCAACGATTACTAAATTGATAAATGGGTTAATTCCTAAAGTTCAAAGTGGTGAAATAAGAGGAAATATCAGTTTAAATGGCCACAATATATCTGGAATTGAAATGTATCAGTTATCACAAATGGTAGGCAGCGTATTTCAAAATCCGAAAACACAATTTTATAACGTTGATACGACAAGTGAACTCGCCTTTAATTTGGAAAATCAAGGTATAAGTAGAAATATCATTATTGAAAAAATTCAATCAGTTACACAAAGGTTTCACATTGAACATTTATTAGACCGTAATATATTTGAATTGTCAGGTGGAGAGAAGCAGATTATTGCCTGTGCAACGGCGCTTATTTCTGAACCAGACGTTATTGTGTTGGATGAACCATCATCTAATTTAGATGTATATAGTATTAAAAAGTTAAAAGAAATGATTTGCTATTTAAAAGAGTGCGGTAAAACTGTAGTACTGATAGAACATCGGTTAGATTATATTATGGACGAGGCAGATAGTGTCTATTATATGGAAAATGGTTTGTTACATGCGCAGTACCAAAAAGATACATTTAAATCACTTAATCGTCATGAACTTGAAAGTATGGGGATTAGATATGGACAAGAGGAACGATTACAACATAAGCCGAAATCTGGTAAACATGTCATGGAGATGTATAACTTTACTTATGCGTATGACAAATTTAGTAAGGAAAAACAATTAGACCTGAATGAAATAGCAATTCCAAAAGAGGGAGTAGTCGCGATTATTGGCGATAACGGAAGTGGTAAATCGACCTTTGCTAAATGTTTATGTGGTTTACTCAAAGATTTTAAAGGACATGTTACGTATGATCATAAACAACTCAAGCAGAAACAATTATTAAAGGAGAGTTACATGGTTTTCCAAGATGTAAATACGCAATTGTTTACGGAAAGCTTAGAACAAGAATTACAGCTGTTAAATACTCATGTAACAGAAAAACAAGTTGATGACATGTTAGAAAGTATGAATTTATTGGATAAAAAGCGTGAACATCCATTGTCACTCTCTGGTGGCGAAAAACAGAGAATGGCCATTGCGACCGCAATATTGAGCAATAAAGAAGTTATTATATTTGATGAACCTACTTCAGGGTTGGATTTATACCATATGAAAAAAGTTGCGAAAATAATTAATGACATTTATGACAAGGGGAAGCAGATTTTTATCATTACACATGACAAATCATTGATATTAGAGGTTTGTACATATGTCTTGCAATTTGGAGACGGTCATCTTATTAATCAGTTTGCATTAAATCATCAAGGCATCGATAAATTGAATCATTATTTTGATGTATAAATCGCATCAATGAGAGGAGACAGTTAAGAATGAATATTGATGAGCATTGGATAAAATCACTATTTATATTTGGACAAGATGCTAAATGGAAGATTATTTCATCTGTTTTATTGTCTATTATTAGTGTATTCTCAGGATTAGTACCTTATTGGACGGTATATAAAATCATACTATTAATGATTGATGGAAATACAGAGGTGAATCAAGTTATTTATTATATAAGCATCGCGGTTGGTGCTTATGTTATACAGGTTATTTGTTTCGGAAGTTCGACGATGTTATCGCATGTTACAGCGTATGATATTTTATCTAGTATTAGAAAGCAATTAGCACATAAATTAATGCGTTTACCTTTAGGAGTTGTAGAATCTAAAAAAATTGGTGAACTTAAAAGTATATTTGTCGATAAAGTAGAAACGATTGAATTACCGTTAGCGCATATTATTCCAGAAGTATTAGGCAATTTATTACTTTCTATTTCAATATTTGTTTATATCGTCATTGTTGATTGGCGTATGGCTTGTGCCATGTTGATTACGGTTCCTATTGCATTTTTTGCTTACAAAAGATTAATGACCGGATTTAATGATACTTACGAAGGACAAATGACATCGAATAATTATATGAATAGCGCCATTGTTGAATATATTGAAGGTATAGAAGTGATTAAAACATTTAACCAATCGCAAAATTCTTATAAAAAATATAAAGATGCAGTGAATGTATATAAAAATCACACTTTAAATTGGTTTAAAAGTACATGGGGCTATATGAATTTAGGTGCGAGCATACTCCCTTCAACCTTTCTAGGTGTGTTGCCGCTAGGTATGTATTTAATTTCAATTGACCAGTTGAATTATGCAGAATTTTTTATTTGTTTAGTACTGTCTCTAGGTGTTATAGCACCAATCAAGAACTTTACGAATTATGTTAATCAATTAAAATCTATCGAATATGCTATTACAGAAGTACGCCAAGTACTGAATTTAGAAGAACTCGAAGTCTCGAATGCATTTAAAGAACCTAAGAATTATACAATCACATTTAATGATGTTGGGTTCTCTTATTGCAACGATCAAGATAACTTAGTATTTAATCACTTGTCTTTTGATATTCCAGAGAAGACTTTTACAGCAATTGTCGGTGCATCCGGTAGTGGTAAGTCTACTATTGCGAAATTATTATCAAGGTTCTGGGATGTAACGTCTGGTGAAATTGATATTGGTGACGTAAATATTAAAGATATTGAGCCTAGGAAACTGAACGCATTAGTTGGTTTTGTAGGGCAAGATAACTTTTTATTAAATCTTACATTTAAAGAAAATATTAAATTGGGTAATCCGGAAGCATCAAATGGAGCAGTTGAAGAAGCAGCCAAATTAGCGCAATGTCATGAATTTATTACGAAATTACCAGAAGGCTATGATACGAATGTAGGTTCTGTTGGTGATAAATTATCAGGTGGTGAGAAACAACGTGTCACAATAGCGAGAATGATCTTGAAAGATGCACCGATTATTGTTTTAGATGAAGCAACTGCTTATGTCGACCCAGATAATGAACAAAAAATTCAAGCTGCATTAAATGCTTTGACGCAAAACAAGACACTCATCGTAATTGCCCATCGATTATCTACCATTAAACAAGCAGATCAAATTATTGTATTAGGTCATCAGCAAATTCTTGAAAAAGGTAACCATGCAAGATTATTGGATAAGAATGGTCACTATAAACAAATGTGGGATATGCACATCGATGCGAAAGATTGGGGGGTTTCTTCTTAATTTGTAATGTACTCAAATACAAAGGAGGATTAATATGTTTCATATTACATTTAAGATTATAAAGTGGGTATCACCCTATAGATCGAGAATGATTTTAGGATTTGTGATGTCATTTGTTAATTCTATTTTTATCGCTTTACCAATCTTTTTAGCTGCCCAAGTGTTTAACCGTGTGCTATCTTATAAAAAAATTGAAATGTATGAAATTATAGGCGTGTTAGGTGCCATGATTTTATTAGTATTAGCAAGATTTGTGACAGCTTATTTAAAGAATAGGCTTCAAGAAAGTATTGCCTATGAAATGGGGGCGAAAGAACGTTTAAATATTGGTGACAAACTAAAAAATGTTAGACTAGGGTATTTTGAAGATCACCAAACAAATGAACTTGCTACAGTTGTGACAACAGATTTAACTTTTTTAGAAACTTATGCGATGAAGATGGTTGATATTGTTGTAAATGGTTATATATTAATTGCTGTTTTAATTTTTTCGCTATTAGTTGTATCTTGGGAAGTGTCACTATTAGCTTTCATTGGAATTGTTCTATCTTTACTTAGCATTCATTTATTAGAAAAGAAAAGCCATCAAAACGCACCTTATTATCATTATGTTCAAAATCAGCTCGTTGAAAAAGTACTAGAAGTTGTTCGAGGCATTCAAGTTATTAAATCGTTCTCAACGGAAAATACGAGTCTCAGAAGTTTCAACAAAGCAGTAGATGAAAGTAAGCGTGTGAATTCGAAAATTGAATTACAATACATACCGTTTAATTTATTACACTTATTGAGCTTGAAGGTAGTTTCTATCGCCATAGTATTAATTGCAAGCTTATTATATATAAATCAAAGTATTGATTTACCAACGCTCATTATGATTTCTATCTTTTCATTTGTAATATTTGAAAGTGTAGAGAATGTAAACAGTGCAGCACATGTTTTAGAGATAATCGATACGACGTTAAATGATATTGAAGAAATTAAGAACGCACCTATATTAGATGAAACGGGAAGAGATATCGAAATCGATAATTATGATATTGAATTTGATCATGTTAGCTTTTCATATGGAGAGAAACGAGTGATTAATGATGTAAGCTTTAAAGTAGGAAGGCACACATCTACAGCAATCATTGGACCATCAGGAAGTGGGAAATCAACGCTATGTAATTTGTTGTTAAGGTTTTACGATGTAGGTGAGGGGACGATTAGAGTAGGTGGTGTCGATATCCGAGATATGACACTTAGTACGCTGATGTCGCATATTAGTGCTGTATTTCAAAAAGTCTACTTATTTAATGATACGATTGAAAATAATATATTGTATGGTAAACCAGGCGCAAGTAAAGAAGAAGTGATTACAGCAGCAAAACAAGCATGTTGTCATGAATTTATCATGTCACTACCAGATGGCTATCAAACAATGGTAAATGAAAAAGGAAATAATTTATCTGGTGGAGAAAAGCAACGTATTTCTATCGCAAGGGCGATATTGAAAGATGCACCAATCATTATCCTAGATGAGGCAACTGCGAGTATCGATCCAGAGAATGAAAATCTCATTCAAAGTGCTATTGATGAATTAAGTAAAGGTAAAACAGTCATTACAATCGCACATAAAATTGGAACAATTAAAAATGCAAATGAAATCATTGTATTAAATGAAGGTAAAATTATTCAAAAAGGCGATCACGAGACACTAGTGAATCAATCTGGTACTTATCAAAAATTTATCCAAATCAAGACACAATCAGAAGGTTGGAGATTGTAAATCATGATAAAGCAAATTGGAATTTTAGGTGGAAATGGTGCGATAGGCAGTAGGTTAACTGAGTTGTTATCTGAGCATAAAGATATACAAATTAAAGTTAGCGTAAGAACAGAGAACCTTATCAATTTAGAACATCATCAAATCAAATATGAAACATTGAATTTGGATAGTGTAGATGCTTTAAAAAGATTTATTAACGGATGTGATATTGTTGTAAATTGTACGGGTTATTATAATAAAAATATAATAGAGTGTTGTTCAGAATGTTGTGCACACTACGTTGATACTTCTGGCGAGTTGAATTTAGCTCAAAGTGAAGGTAAATTGGATAAACAATTGCAGCAAAAACGATTAAGTGCAGTACAATTTGTTGGTGTAAATCCGGGATTAACAGAAGTACTTATTGCATATTGTAAAGCGTATTTGAATGTTGACGAATTAGAATTATACTTTTCAGGTTCTGGTGAATTATCGAATTCGGCAGTGCTTGAAATAATAGAAACTTCAGAACCACCATATTCATATAGTCAAATGTACATTAATAATGGTAAAACTGAACAGTTAGACTATATGATGAAAGAGGTTAAGTTATTGGGTAATGGATGCTCGTTTTATTGTGTGCCCATTATCGATTATCATTTTATGAATTGTATACAACAAAACGACATTTCAAAAGCATACTTTTTTAATGCTTTTACTTATAAAGACATTATATATAGAATGGTAGAAGCTAAATTTCTGTATCAGAATAATCAAATTGAAAAAGCTATATCAATATTAATGAATGCATTTAAAAAATATAATAGTGAAAATAATTCATACACATTAATAAAAATAATTGGAGATAAAAGACATGAAATCAATTTTCGAAGCTCGCTGAATTGGAATGAATTAACCGCTTTAGTTGTCTACCATACAGTGATCTTAATTTTAAGAAATAAAATTGAGGAATATGGAATTAAAACTTTATATGAATCTATAAGTGAGAATAACTTGCTGTTAGAAATGAAGAAGAATCTGAAAATAACAGTAGAAATTAATAAATGAGGTGAAATGACTTGAATAACACTTTATATAATTTAATAAGTAAACTTCAATATGAAGTGAGTAATTATGATATAAATTCCTATAATTTAGATAGTTTAAAATACAGCATATGCGATTATTCAAAAAATATTTTAAAAGAAGACTTTATGATGTATGAAATGAACGGGACGACATATATAGGTATTAGCAAAGCATTCGAGGTTAAAGTAAGTAGTACAAAAATCGCTATTGAATGTAAAGAATCAAAGTTAAAAACAGTCGAAGACTTTTCATCTCTGCCTAATTTGTTACAAGAAATACATGATACAGTCGGACATAATAATATAAGTAATTTTGGGTATATTAATTTTAATTTAGCAAAATATTTATATCAATCTGGTAATCATAAGAAAGATGAGGAATTATTGTATTTTTTTGTGCCCTCCATAGAAGTGAAAATAAGCAAAGGGGATATGAGGGTACGCTATTTACAGATAAACCCATTTAATGATTTAAATGAAATATATAAAGAAATAACAATAAAGCAATTACCACTTAAACATGATACAGAACAGTCATTGTTAAATCAAAAATGTGATTTGTACAAAAAGAACGTAAACAAAGCTGTGGAAGATATAAAAGACAAACTGTACTCTAAGGTGATTCTTTCACGAAAAATCATTATATCGGAAAGAATTAACATGCTACATAGTTATTTTTTAGGGCTAAAAATTAATAATCCTGCAAGATCATATTTATATGATATTAATGGTATGGAGTTATTTGGATTTTCCCCTGAAACAATCGTTCAAGTAGATAATAATAACAAAGTGTTCACGTTTCCGTTAGCTGGTACAAGAAAAAACAAAGAACATCTAAAAAAAGAGTTATTGACTGATATTAAAGAAGTGGGAGAGCATGCTGTTTCAGTTAAGTTAGCGGTAGAAGAACTTAAAAACGTATGTAAATCAGATACTATAAAAATAGAAGAATTTATGAATATTTATGAAAGGGGATCTGTACAACATTTGGGTTCTGTGGTATCAGGTATTCTTGAGAGTGATAACTATTGGAAAGCGCTTTTATCTTTATATCCTGCTGTGACAGCTTCAGGAATTCCAAAAAAAGAAAGTATCCGAGCAATTGAAAAATATGAGGATACACCACGAAATTTATATAGTGGGGGTGTGTTTTTAATCAACCAAGATTATGGATTTGATGTGGCCTTAATATTGAGAACTGTCTTTCAAGACAAACATGAAACCTTTGCAAGAGCTGGGGCAGGGATTGTCGAGAAATCAAAGCCTGATAGAGAATTGGAGGAGACTCGTGAAAAGTTAAACTCAATTTTGACGGCATTGAGTTTGTAAAAACATAAATAATAATATAAAAATTATTTATATAGTAACATTATTGTAAATGGCAGTTATAAAATGTAGGAAAATGGTGAAATGAAAATGCTGTTTTTCCTACATTTTTCTTTTTAAATTATATAATCGTGTCTTAACTCAATCTTCGATTGGAGGTTATTTGATTGGGACATGACATTTATGAAAGGGTGCTATTTTACATTATGAAAGATATTAAACCAAATTATGCTGAGCTTGGTCGACAATATAATTGTGATCCAAGAACAGTTAAAAAATATTATGAAGCAGAAAAAGAAAATGAATTAGAAGGATTGAAGAAATGACAACAAACTAAGAAAGCATCAAAACTAGATCCATTCAAAGAAATTATTGATGAAAAAGTTGAATTAGGATGTACTGCTATGGCTATTTTTAAATACATAGAGAAAAAAGATATGAAGGTAAATATACTATTTTACGAGAATACTGTAAAAATAAAAAACAAAATAAGACTAAAAAAAGCAACTATACGCGTAGAAACAAATTCCGGTATAGCTGCTCAAGTAGACTGGAAAGAAGATATGATAATGCATGATAAGCTTGGCAGAACTTATCAATTCAACATCTTTCTTTATGTTCTTTATATTCAATAACTCTACTGATGAATTACTTTCTAAAAATGAGAAATCATTAACTGAAATATTGATTGATTTAACGGAAAAAGAAATAGAATATCAATCAGAATTAAAATTTAAACGTGCTGTGAATTCAGCACGTTTCCCTAAAATAAAATATTTACATGATTTTGATTTCATGTTTCAACCTAGTATAAATCAACAAGAAATACTCACTTTAAAATCCATGCATTTTTTAGAAGATAGTATAAATATTTGTTTCCTAGGTAACAGTGGTGTTGGTAAGACGCACTTGGCGATCTCATTAGGAATAGAAGCATGTAAACAAAATATAAAGACTAGATTCTATACTTTCAAAGAATTAATAGACTTATTAACTGTCTCGGATTCCAAAGGAATCATCAATAAAACATTAAAACAATTAAGCAGAATAGAGTTACTTATCATTGATGAAATTGGTTATTCTCCCATCACTAAAGAACAAGCTGTTTTATTCTATCAGTTAATGTCGCTAAGATATGAAATGAAATCAACAATAATTACGACTAATATTCCGTTTTCTAGTTGGGGTGAGTCATTTAGTAATAAGATTGCATCATCAGCTATAATTGATCGATTACTTCACCATTCTAAAGTATTTAAAATTACTAGAGAATCTTATCTATTAAAAGATTATAAAAACGAAAAATCCTTAAATATGCGACAATCTTAAACCGCCAAAAAACAGCATTTTTAAACCGCTATTGACATTTATTTAATTCGCTTTTAATTCGTCTTGTACCAAAGCTCCTTCTATTTGTGTTAAAAATACTAACAATAGTTTTTTTCTAATTCTGAATCATCATTTTTTAGTTTATTTGGAGTTCGTTTTATTGAATCATAATAAGTGCTTCTTGGTATTTTTAGGACTTTGCACATTGCTGATACTGAATATTGATGTGCTTTATTTTAAATGACTTCTATTTTCATCCCATGATCAGCACTACTTGCTTTAAAATATCGTTTTCCCTCTTTAATTATTGATTTTCTTTACGCAGTTTTCTGAGCTCTTTTTTCATCATCAGTTAGATTGTCAACAGCACTGGATGATGCACTATTTTGATAATTCTTAACCCATTTATCTTACTCCGAAGCTGTCAGATTGTATTCTCTAACAATATCGGATTTAGATTTTCCATTTTTAAATAAACATACCACTTGAAGTTTAAATTCCGAAGTATATGTTCTTCTTTGTCTAGCGATAATAAAATCGTCTATTTTTTTAATTAAACAATACATCCCCTCAGAAAAGTTATTCAATTAAGAGTACGCGATTCAACGCTGCTTAATTTGCTATAAAATAAGACTTAATTCTTTCCTTTTTTTTAAACCATTTTTTTAAAATTTTCAGCCTCTAAGTTGATAAAGTAAATATGATTATCCGTCCATCCTTCAAATTCATATATAAAATTCTTTCGAGTACATTCATATTCAAAACCAGATTTTTCTAATAGCTTGATCGAAGGGATATTGTCTATATTTACGTGAGCTTCAAGTCTATGGAATTTAAGAACACTACTCGCTATATAGAGTATTTTTTTAATTGCTTCATAGGCATAGCCATTGCGCCAAAACTGATTATGTACAAAGTAACCACATTCGCCCCATTGAAAGTTTTCACGTCTTATCGTTGCGATATCAATCATACCTAAATGTTGTTGATTATGCTTATCGAATATAGCAAAAATATACATTTGGTCATTTTCAATAAATTCTTGATGCTTTTTGACAAGTCCGTTAAACCAAGGTTTTGTACATTCTGACATGTCTATAAGCCCGTCATCATATTTATGTTTTGAAGGCTTTCTATCAGTGAAACCTTTTAACCATCTTTCATAATCACTGTTCTTCAGAGGCCGTATTTCTAATCGATTCGTTGTAAAAGATAAATTTTTGTTGTTCATATAATGAGCACCTACCACTATGTCATATTTTTATTATCATTGAATGAATCACGCGTGAGAATTAGACCGAATATGTTGAATTTATAGAATCTGCGCACAAAATAGGCAAATCATAAAAACGCTTACTTTCTTAGTTTAACAATACATTCACACAAGTAAATATAGCAAGTATATGTATCTATAAAAGAAACCCTTCATAATTAGAAAAACCATAACATGTCTAAATCTCAGTAGTTATTGTTAGATTCAGTTATCTTTATATTTTGCTAGAAAGTAAGAATAAAAACTTTTAAATAAAACCATTGATGATGTTTTAGTGACTAACAAAAAATAATATTGAGCTTGTAAATGTGACCTTGAAACATGGGAATATGAGAAAAAACGCTGATAAAATTGTTCAAGAAAAATGAATCTCCTAAAAAGGAAATTAAGCGGCTCTATTAAGTTTCTAAAAACATAAGTGCTTTGGAGCATTCGCTTGAAAATAACGATAAAGTTGCTTTTGACAAATCAAGAGCCGCTAAACATATGAAAAGGTCTAAGGCGGTTATTATAAGAAACGAAAGAAAAATTGAAGAAAAGCAATCCTTCATTGATAATGTTGAAAAGTAAGTGTTACCATTACGTGATTTTTCTATATTTATAGATTACGAATTATTTAGATTATTGTGTGGTAGATCAACTGATAGAAACATTATCAAATGCGCGCCCCACTATGATTTTTATCGATCATAATGAATACTTCAGAAATGCTTTAGCGACGCAGAAAGTTCATCTATCACCATTATAATTAATTATTAAAATAGTTGTGAAGGTAAAAAAGTCTACCGCTTTCATGTTAGTTCATATTTTAACAATCAAGGTCGAATAATGATTGGAGGATATGACACAATAAACCTTAAGGACATGATTTTAGATATGTCAAATAGAGAGGACACAAATTAATGGCTTTGAGGAGATATTGAATATGTCTAAAAAAACTAAACTAGCTCATAACGCCGCCTATAATAGAATGTTAATTGTAATTGGAATTTTATCCTTTATGTTCTTTTATTTTGCTATTGGTGCAGGGTATTTATCTAGCTTTACTATTGCTTCTCTCCCTATTATTGTCGGTATCGCTAATTTAAAAGAAATAAGAAATAAACACAAAAGCTAAATAGGATTGATAGCAGATATGATAAAAAAGATAAGATACATCATAAGAAAGTGAGGTTCTTTGTCAACGTCGGTTGGCGAGGCGATAACGCATTAAGCAACGTTATTTTGTTGTTTAATGCGTTTTTTATATTCACTTACAAATACCTTGGAAATGATTAAGATTCGATTCCTAAAATTCCGGAACTTTCTATAACCATAAGAAACCCGTTTAATCAGTTTTATTTTATTATTAATTCCCTCAATTGGCCCATTCGTTAAATGTGGATAACGCATCGTATTTGAGATATAGGGCAAGTATTTGATGAATGTTTGAATGACGCGCTTGAGGCCTTGTGAAATATCTTTTGTCTTTGAATCCTGTAAGATGAACTGTAATTGCTGGATATCGTTTGCTTTTAAGGCACTTAAAAGACGATGCCCTGTTTCATATGTCTCTTTGAGCCTCTCATCAAGGCCCAATAAATACTGAACTAAACTGTATTGACTCTGCCAAGACTTAAAAAGTCCGTATGACTGATATATCATTCGATCTAAATCTAAGGGCGCTTTTAATAGTAACTTCCAATAACGCTTTAATTTATTATATTGAGGTCTGTCTTTTGTCCTAAAACCATTCATAACTTGAACTCGGCATCGATTGATTTCACGATTGATTGCTTGCACAAGGTGAAAGCGATCAATAATTATCTCCGAATGAGGAAATAAGTCTTGAATGAGTGCAATATAAGGTGGAAACATATCTATAGAGATGGTTTTCACTCTTTCACGTTGCTTTCTAGAGAACTTTAAAAAATAGGCTTCTAATTTATGTTTGCGACGATCAGGTAAAATATCGATGATATCATGGGTTACACTATCACAGTAAATAAAGCTCATCGCACCTTCGACATCTTTCGTTGATTTGAATTCGTCAAAAGCTAAGTGCTCAGGTAAAACATGATGCGCCTGCGTCTTCACTGAATCACTCACCTCTTTTAAATGGCGATGGACAGTTGAATGTGATACACACAGACTTTCAGCGACATCCTTTTCTGAGATGACTTTAGATAGTTTCCGCGTCATCATGCGTTTGACCTCATTTGAGATGGTACATCGGGGCTGAATATAGGGTGTTTGAGCTGTAAAGGTTTGTTGACAAGCTTTACAGTAAAAGCG
>NZ_PNRJ01000008.1:0-70900 GCF_011174885.1 Staphylococcus sp. 191
CGTCAATGTGTATAAGAGACAGTTCTATTACTTGGTACAGGCGTGGTAGGTATGGGCCATCACTATTACTGGCAGGGTGATCATTCCATTTGGTTAGCGTTAGGTTCTTGTTTCTCTGCCTTAGAAGTGGTGCCACTTTGTTTACTCATTTGGGAAGCATATACACATTATCGTTTATACAAAAAAAGTGATATGGCTTTTCCATATAAAGGTACATTCATTTTCTTAGCTTCTACAGGCTTATGGAATGCTATTGGTGCGGGGGCCCTAGGCTTTTTGATTAATACACCCGCAGTCAATTATTTTGAACATGGCACCCAATGGACAGCTGCACACGCACACGGCTCAATGGCAGGCGTCTATGGGATGTTTTCTATTGCTATTGCTTTATACGTTTTTAGAAACATCACTCAAAAAGCATTTTGGTCCCATAAAGTTGAGAAATGGATTAAAATTTCATGTTGGACATTAAATATTGGGTTAGCTGGAATGGTCTTATTTACCCTTCTTCCTATTGGCTATATCCAATTAAAAGATGCGCTTAATTATGGTTATTGGCATTCTAGACTCGCTACTTTTTATGAAAATCCACTTGTAGCTGGATTAATCTGGGGAAGAATGCCTTGGGATATCATATTTACTATCGGTGTTCTTATTTTAGTATCCATTTTTGTCAGAGGGTTCAAATACATTAAGCGTTAATTGTTCAATAGTGTGATTCATTGTTATATTTACTCATAAACGCATAGCTATTTGTGAAATATTCGTTTTTTCATATCTTTTCAAAATATATAGCAGGGATGACGAAATCAATTCTTTTTTCCCTTTGTCTATTTCTTTATTTGTCGATGTATTTTGCATTAAGATTTAGACTTTTAATTTATTTTCATTCAAAAATAGTTTGGTAATTTCTTTTTTAAATTTAAATACTTACCCATGCTTTTCATATTAAATGAATGGCGTCAATATCATATTATTCGGACGATGATTTATATTTTAAAATTGACTTAATTGCTTTACATAACTTATTAATATAAAACAAAGCAAGTATTTTGCTCAATTATTAAATAGTTATTAACTATTATTAAATATACTTACTAACGCAATATTTACCAAAATAATATGTTATATTGGTGTCAGAAAAATAAAGGAGTTGCATAATATGAAGAAATTATTAGTTTCAACTTTAGCAGTTGGTATTTTATCAACAGGTGCTTTTGCATTAAGTCACGAAGCAGACGCGAAAGTAACAGCACAAAATGGTATCATCTTACATGACGACTCAAAACTTTTAGAACATGAACTTTCTTACGTTGATATCTTAATTGATGACAATGCAAGTGCTGATTCAAAACAACGCGTGAAAGCTTATTTTGATAAACAAGGTTTACACAGTGTGAGCGACATTATTAAAAAAGCAAAAGCTGACGGGCTCGACACATCTAAATACGATCATTTAATCTAACATTTCTATATATCTAACGCTCGAGGTTAACAATCATTGCTATGTTTGCTAGCCCGGAGACTGTCCAAAACGTTTCAAACGTGTTGGGCAGTCTTTTTATTTTCCATTTCTTTATTTCATATGCGACTCTTCATAAATCATCTCAAACACTCATTGCCATCAGCACAACTCAATTGAACTATCTTTTTAATTTCTAACAATTGATTATTTTTTGTATAATTTTAACATTTCAATTTATAGCCATTGTTTTCATCCCAAAATAGGCATATAATAAAAGTGTAAATATTATAGAAGAAGGTGCTTAAGATGAAAGCAGCAGTTTGGTACGGACAAAAAGATGTACGTGTTGAGGAACGTGAACTTCGTCCATTGGGTAAAGACGAAGTAAGAGTTCAGGTCAATTGGGCAGGTATTTGTGGTACAGATCTCCATGAATATTTAGAGGGACCCATTTTTATTTCGACTGATCAACCCGATCCTTTTTTAGGACAAACTGCCCCAGTGACATTGGGACATGAATTTGCCGGCGTTATTTACGAATTAGGCTCAGATGTGAAAGACTTTGAACTTGGTGAACGCGTTGTCGTTAACCCTACTGTTTCAAAACACGAAAAAGAAGAAAACGTTGATTTATATGATGGCTACACTTTTGTTGGATTAGGGGCTGACGGTGGATTTGCAAGATATACAAATGTTCCTGCAGAAAACATTTATCGTTTACCTGACAATGTATCCGATGAAGAAGGTGCACTTGTTGAGCCGACAGCTGTCGCAGTACAAGCCGTTAAAGAAAGTGGTCTACTCTTTGGAGATACAGTTGCCATCATTGGTGCAGGACCTATCGGATTATTAAACATCATTGCAGCTAAAGCAGCAGGTGCAAGCCAAATCTTTGTCTTTGATTTATCCGAAGAACGTTTAGCCAAAGCGAAAGAATTAGGTGCAACGCACGCTGTTAATTCTGGTAAAGAAAATGTAGAAGCTTACGTTGCTGAACATACTGACAATGGTGTTGATGTGACATTTGAAGTTGCAGGTGTTGGACAAACCTTAAAAGATTCAATCAATATTACGCGTCCACGTGGAACAGTCGTTATCGTTTCTATTTTTGGCAAACCTGTAGAATGGCATCCGATGCAATTAACAAATTCCGGTGTTAAACTCACTTCTACTATTGCCTATACACCTACGACTTTCCAACAAACAATTGATCTTATGGCTGCAGGAAATTTAAATGTTAAAGGTGTCGTAACTGACCATATTCAACTTGTCGACATCGTTGAAAAAGGTTTTGAACAATTAGTCAATGACAAATCACAGGCTAAAATTTTGGTCAATATTGCGCAATCATAAGCGATAGAAAAATAATAAATGAATGAAAAAGCTAGAAGCGTGTCTATCACGTTTTTAGCTTTTTCTTTATTTATAGACTTTTACATGGTAAAAAGTGCCCACATTCTTTTTTTGAAGCATAAAACTTGCAAACGGACACCCGTCTCACTTACAATTAATCTCGTCTAAGACAAACAATGATACGTAAGGAAGGATACCCATGGTCAAGCGGAGTGACGCCGTTAAAAATGCGCAACTGATTATGCATACTGCACAAACACTCTTCAATAACGAAGAAGTTGAAAAAGTCAGTATGAAAAAAATAGCAGAAACAGCTCAAATTGGTACTGGCACACTTTATCGTCATTTTTCCGATAAATCAGAGATTTGTCATGCATTACTTGAACATCATATTGAAGCGATGTTCGAAAAAATTGAACAACAAAAGCAACATGTTACAGACCAACAAGAACTACTTCGCTTTATTTTTTTAACGTTAATTCAATTGATGGAAGATCACGTCGACTTACTCAAAGAAATAGAACGTAAAGACAAACAAAATCGTGTCATGATGCAAACACCTTTTTACTTAAAACTAAAAGCTGAAGTGGTGTCTTGTATTACGCAATTACAAATTGTAGCGGATCCTGATTTTCATGCCGACTTATTATTGAATTCATTTTCTGCAGATGTTTTTGAATATCAACATTACGTTAAAAAGATACCATCAGAACAATTTGTTGACCGCGTCTTGAAAATTTTTGTTCGTGGTGTTCAGTCTTAATCCATTAAACATTTTGAAGAATCATCATAAGTATCATAGAGGGGCAATTGTTTAATGCACCATAAGTTCAATTCAGGGATTCTAAACAACAACATGAAAAAGTACTCAGCACGGAAGTCTCCCCTTGATTTCCGTGTTCTTTTTATCGTATAGGGCATCAAATCTTAAATAGAAAAAGGAGAAACAATGATGAAAGAAAAACGTATGTCACCTTTATTCATCTTAATTATGGCAGGACTGTCTGCATTTGGTCCGCTTTCAATTGATATGTATTTACCTGCATTACCTGAAGTTAAATCGATGTTGAATACGACTACAGCACATGTGCAATTAACACTGACATTTTTTATGGTGGGCCTTGCTGTAGGGAATGTTGTACTGGGGACACTTTCCGACAGTACTGGACGTAAAAAACCTTTGATGGTGAGCTTAATCATTTATATTTTATCTTCTATGGCGATTGCACTAACACCCAATATTACAGTGCTTATCATTTTCCGCTTTATTCAAGGCGTCTCTGGAGGCGCAGGGATTGTTTTAGCAAGAGCGATCGCGACTGATTTATATAAAGGAAAAGTACTAACACAATTTTTAGCTATGCTCATGCTTGTCAATGGAGCTGCACCCGTTTTAGCACCGATGTTTGGTGGCGCTATTCTAAGCTTTGGTAATTTTCGTACTCTTTTTTGGATACTCGCGACCTTGACCCTTTTCATGTTGATAGGGGCACACTTTAAAATTGATGAAACCTTACCACCTGAGTTACGTCGACAAGGTAATTTCAAAAGTGTCATCACTGACTTTAAAATACTGTTAACACGGCGTTCTTTCGTTGTTCCAATGTTAATCCAAGGTTTTACGTTTGCGATGTTTTTCGGTTATTTAGCAGCTTCTCCATTTATTATGCAAAATATCTATCATCTCACTGCACAGCAGTATAGCTACATTTTTGCACTAACAGGCATTGGGTTAATTGGAACCGCACAGTTAACAAGCCGTCTCGTTGAACATATCAATCAGCACACAATGTTTCGCATTTATTCAATGATTCAATTGATTGGAACTGGTATTGCGATTGTTGCACTTCTTAATCATCTCAGCCTATGGATTCTGTTACCGTCATTTTTACTTATTGTGGCACCAGTCGCAGGCATTGGTACTTTAGGTTTTGCGATTGCGATGGAAGGCCAACAAAAAGGGATTGGAAGTGCATCCAGTTTAGTCGGTCTCATGCAATATTTTATCGGTGCAATTGCCACACCGCTTGTCGGCTTACAAGGTGAACATAGCTTTATCCCTTATATCATCGTGATCACAATTACAATGGGCTTAATCGTAATATTTCAGCTATATCAGTTTTTTATAGTAGAAAGAAAATACACAACATCTCAATCATAAAAAAGAAGCGCTAAGACGATTTTCTATTCATAATCATCTTAGCGCTATTTATTTTAAGATTGAATTCCAACTTCACATTTATGCTAAATATGTTTTTCGCTTACTACAGTCATTTGTTGTCGATTGTGATCGCCACTTTCAACTTCATCTACAATTGCAAGCGCCATATGAGGGTAGCTTAAATAACTTTCACCATCTGAATTATATAACATGACGTCCCCACCGATACGATATCGACCTGTACGTGGTCCTTCTGGATCATAAAATGCTGATGGACTCACAAATGTCCAATTTAAATCCGAAGTTGCTTGTAAATCTTCTAAATTTTTAGCTTGTCCTATTGCAATTTCATATGCAAAATCTGGAACAGTGCCTGCTGAAAAGCCATTTTGCTTGCGTGAGGCATCTACATATAAACTTCCTGCGCCACCTAATACGACTAAACGCGTTTCTGTTCCGCTCAAAGCTTCAATCAATACACGTCCTGCATCAATATGGGGCTGAGTTTGTCCAATCGGTGTGCCAAAAGCATTCACCACAACATCAAAAACAGATAGATCCTCAGTCGTCAAATCAAAAATATCCTTCTCAACCACTTTGGTTTTGGATTCTTCTAACTTTGATGCATTCCTAACGATTGCCGTAACGTCTAACCCTCTTTTCAACGCTTCTTCTGTAATCAAGCGACCTGACTTTCCTGTTGCACCAATAATTCCAACCTTCATTTCGAAGACCCCCTTATTTCTTATTACACTTTGAATCGTGTCCATTATAGAGCCAGATTGTAAAAAAATGCAAACATTGTTGGTTCACATTTAAATCCCCTTTTGAATAAGCACATTTCACTGACGAATTGTAGGTATAGCATTCAAATTCAACGCCTAACAAAAGTTTATATTTAAATTAAAACACCATCATATCAGGCTTGAAACAGAACTTTTTGATGAACAGCCAAAAAAATATTACGAATTCGAGATTTTATTATTGATATATATTTTATACCTGTTATAATAAGACTATGAATTCGATAAAGAAAGGGAAGTATTAAATATGACTAAATTACTTTACATTACAGCACATCCATTAAATGAACTTGTATCATCATCTATGGCAGCAGGGAAAGCTTTCAAAGAAGCTTACGAACAAGCACGCCCTGAAGATGAAGTGGTACACATTGACTTATTTAAAGAAGATATTCCTCAAATCGATGCAGATGTTTTCTCTGGTTGGGGTAAATTACAAAATGGCGAACAATTAACTGAAGACGAAAGTCGTAAAGTAAATCGCTTAAATGACATTGTAGAAACATTTATCAATGCAGATAAATATGTTTTTGTTTCTCCAATGTGGAACTTGTCTATTCCACCTGTACTTAAAGCATATTTAGACGCCGTTTCTGTTGCAGGTAAAACATTCAAATACACTTCAGAAGGTCCAGTTGGTTTATTAACTGACAAAAAAGCATTACACATTCAAGCACGTGGTGGCTACTATTCTGAAGGTCCTGGTGCAGAATTAGAACTTGGTGATCGCTATGTAAGAACAATGATGGGATTCTATGGCGTACCTTCTTATGAAACAGTGATCATCGAAGGTCATAACGCTGAACCAGAACGTAGTGAAGAAATCAAAAACGCTGCAATTCAAAAAGCAGAAGAAGTTGCTCAAACATTCTAATTTAGTATGAAATGACCTGATTTACCTCACCCTTTTAGCTCGAAATCTTTCGGCTAAAAGGGATTTTTATGATGATTTAAAACATAAAATTTTTAATAATTGATTCAGCATCCCTTTTTGAAAATAACATATTTCTTAACTTTTCATTAAACACCACTCAAATAAATGAATTCTTATATATACTTGTGTCATATTGCAAACAAGAGGATAGAATGTTATTAATTTAGTTATTTTAAAAACTCTCATAGTTATACCATTCTTTTTATACTTAAACCTATACCACTTCAATATTTAATAGCATCACTATTCCCATAACATTGTAAGTTAATATAAAGGAGTTATGAAAAATGAAAATGAAATATTTACTCGGTTCAACAGCTTTATTATCAACGTTAGTGCTTGCAGGGCAACCTAGTTCAGCAGAAGCATCAACAACAGATGCTTCATCACAAAACAATCAAGCGGCACATGTCATCGATCCAGGTTTTGTTCAACCGACAAATGATGAGTTAAAAGAAGGCTATTTAGCTGAAAACGATCACGGCTTTGTTCAACCTACAAATGATGAACTATATCAAGACTACACACCTGAAAATGATTTCGGTTTCGTTCAACCGACGAATGATGAGTTAAAAGAAGGCTATTTAGCTGAAAACGATCACGGCTTTGTTCAACCTACAAATGACGAACTATACCAAGCCTATACACCTGAAAATGATCATGGGTTTGTACAACCTACAAATGATGAGTTGAAAAAAGGCTACTTAGCTGAAAATGACCACGGCTTCGTTCAACCGACTCAATACAGTGCTAACAAAGATTACACACCTGAAAATGATCACGGTTTCGTTCAACCGACGAAAGATGAATTGAAAAAAGGCTACTTAGCTGAAAATGACCACGGCTTTGTTCAACCTACAAATGATGAGTTATACCAAGCCTATACACCTGAAAATGATCATGGCTTCGTTCAACCGACGAATGATGAGTTGAAAAAAGGTTATTTAGCTGAAAATGACCACGGCTTTGTTCAACCAACTAAAGACGAAATGAAGAAAGACTACTCTCCAGCAAACGACCGTGGATTCGTTCAACCGACTAAAGCAGACATGGCTATGGGTATGAACAAATCTCAAGGACAAAAAGTATTACCAGCAACAGGTGAAACGACTTCTGCTACACCTGCAATCATTGGCGGCGTTTTATTCGCTTTAGGTAGCGGTTTACTTCTTCTTAAACGTCGTGCGACTAAATAAGAATAAAGTATAATAAAATAAGCTAAAAAGATGCGCTATAAGTATGAACCTTTCTACTTACGCGCATCTTTTATTTTCATCCTATATTTTTTAAAATATACTTAAAGTAACTTTATTTTTGCCTTATGATATCATCCAAATCATTCAGGTACAATGGGAAATAATTATCTAATGAAGGAGATTAAAATGAAAAAACTCGCTTTCCTATTTATTATTTCTTATATGATTTTTGTTTATACCGTGCTCTTTGTTCTTTTACCAGCACTCCATATTACTGCTCATTGGCAAACACAAGGTGTCACAGTATTACTCTTTCTTTTAGGCCTATTTTTAGGTATGAGAGTAAGACGTCGATTTTTAGAATAATAAGGTGTATCA
This sequence comes from Staphylococcus sp. 191, assembly GCF_011174885.1. NCBI lineage: Bacteria > Bacillati > Bacillota > Bacilli > Caryophanales > Staphylococcaceae > Staphylococcus > Staphylococcus sp. 191. The sequence continues at coordinate 8,291 of NZ_PNRJ01000008.1, forward strand.
GTATCAATAGTGACACAGTGATATAGATTGTATGATTCAATTTGAAACTGAAAAGTGCCTTTAAGAAAATCAAGAACAACGGCTATCTATTCCGCTTCCTATTTTTCCTTTGAGCAATCCATTGTCGTAATTTGTTTTGGCTGCTGTTCTAAAAAAGTGACATAGTGTTCAAGGTGAATATGGTCATCCACAAAAATAATACGTCCACCTTGACGCGTCCCTGCTGCCTTGATTTGATGAATACGATGATAGCCTGTTCCACGTGTTGCAAAATATCCCGTTGTATAGTTCAAATCATCGGACACGCAGAGCTCCCCTTTTACAAAGGGCGAAGCAGTCGTACAACTGGCAATAGCCAGTGCATCTTTGACGCGAGCTGTGTAGGTTTGAGATGTTTGGTCATCAAAGCAAAATTGTGTGACACGTATACCTCTGTCACCACTTCTATCTAATCGTTCACCCGTTTTAGCACTTAAAATCAAAGCCCCCGAATATTGAATCGAATTAAAAATATATGCCATCCCTTTGTTTAACGCCTCTTGTGTAATATCATTTTCATTGCATAATTGCGCAACCTTATCGTCCGGACGATCGATGATTGGTAGTGCCGGTAAACGCAGTAACGGTTGAGTCACTTTTTCAATTTTTAAATTCAAAAAATCTGCTTCTCCATTTTCATGATGAAACCCCTTTTCAAAAAATGCTTGAATCACATCAACAATCTGCTCTTTTTCACAAATCGTTTCTGCACCGCTTGTATGTTGCTCATTTTGATTCGCTCTCATTTTTACACTGTACATGCTCGGCCTCCTTCACTGAATTTCTTCCATGACTTCAAAAAGTCGCTCAATGTCATGTTTATGATGCAACCAAGAAAGTGAAATGCGTAAAATTGGATGTTGGACTGTTGGATATCGAAAGAGGCTTAATAATATGCCCTGTGTGCTCAATTGTTCTTGTGCCTTTACAGCCTTTGTATTATCAGTAAATGTAATTTGTTTAATTGGAGACAAAGCCATCTCTGGATAGCACTTTTGCGTATATTCAGCATATAATTCATTAAAACTTTGACTTAACTGTTGTAGCTTTTGACTTCGCTCTGTATCTTTCAACATCATGCTTAGATTGTTTTGAATGCGATATAAATTAAAGAGTGGCAGTGCACTTGAATAGATGAGTGCCCGTGCGGTGTTAATCAATACTGTTTTAAACAATGCGGAACATAATATCGCGCCTCCATGTGCACCTACTGCTTTCGATAAGCTGGTCGTTAAAATATCAATATCTTCATAATATGGATGTAACCTTAATCCAAATGCATGGGCGTCATCTACAAAAAGCCATGTATTCGGATAGTGCTTTTTTAGTTGAACAAGCTGTTGTAAATCCGCAAGTCCACCGTTCGTTGAAAACACACTGTCTGTCACAATGATTTTAGTCTTTGATTTTGGATATTGTGCCAACAAATTTTCCAAATGTTGCACATCTCGATGTCGATAGATTTCTTTGTCAATACGACTTAAGCGAATACCATCAATCAAACTCGCATGATTCTTTGCATCAGAAAAGACAACAACAGATTCATCTTGAAAAGCTTGAAATACAGCTAAATTGGCATCATAACCACTATTCGTTATGAGCGCTGCTTCAAAACCAAAATGTTGGCACATTGTCGTTTCGATTGCTTCATATATTTCAGCGTTGCCACTTACCCACCTTGAACTCGCCAAATTTTCAAAGGCAGCTAAATGTTCTTCATCTGTGACATTTAGAGAAAACGGCGCTTGACCTAAACCTAAATAATCATTCGAAGTAAAATTAAGTAACTTTTGTCCGTCCATTGTCAGCCATTTTCCTTCTAACCGTTCAACGGGTTTGAGTTCTCTAAAATGACCTTGGGCCTTAATTTTGGCTAGCTTATGTTCTAAGTTCATCGAGAGGCGCCTCCCACCGATTCAACACGGTACTGATTTAAAAGCACTTTTTTAAAAATACGCACCATTTTTTTAATTTCCTTGTTCGACATACTCAAAACGGGCACAAATGTAATGACATTTTCTAAATTTCGAATCATAAGCCCTTCTTGTTTACACTGATTAATAATGGCTTCCACACTTTCTATTGCTAACGGCGTCTTTTGTTCTTTATTTGCGACGAGCTCTACACCATACATCAAACCTCTACCTCGAATATCCCCTACATAAGGATGAGTGGATAGCGTATGTAATTGTTGTGCAAGCGTTTGTGATGTTTTTTGAATTTGCGATATAAGATGACGTTTTTTAAATAATTTAATATTTTCTAATGCTACGGCACATACGACTTGGTTTCCTGTATACGTATGACCGTGAAAAAATGTCTTTTCGGCATGCGTATGACTTAAAAAGGCATCATATATTTCTTGTGACGTTAACGTTGCAGCAAGCGGAACATAGCCTCCTGTGATGGCTTTGCCTAAGCACATCAAATCAGGTTGCACATCTTCATGCTCACATGCAAACATCTTACCAGTACGACCAAAACCAACTGCCACTTCGTCAACAATCAGTAACACGTTATACTTTCTACATAATTGTTCCACAGCTTTCAAAAAGCCTTTAGGATGTACAAACAAACCTGTTGCGCCTTGAATTAATGGCTCAATAACAAACCCTACAATTTCATCACCGCGCGTTTGTAATAGCTTTTCAATTTGGTCGAGTATGTGCGCTATCATCTCTTCTTCTGATTCAGCATCACTGTGATAATAAGAAGGGCATGGCACTTGGATATTTTCAAAGATTAAGTCATTAAAAATGCGATGAAATGTATCGATTCCACCGACACTCACCGACCCAATTGTATCGCCATGATAAGCTTGATGTAAGGTCAAAAATTTATTTTTCTTCGCATACTTTTCAGGGTCTTTATTTTTCCAATATTGATATGCAATTTTAATGGCGATTTCAACAGCTGCACTCCCTGTGTCTGAATAGAACACTTTTTTCAACCGTTCAGGTGTGATTTGAACTAACTTTTCCGCAAGCTTGATGGAAGGAATATTTGATGAACCTAAAAGGGTTGAATGCGCAATGGACTTTAACTGCTTTTGAATTGCGCGATTTAACTGCTGATCTTGATGGCCATGTACATTAACCCATAGAGAGGCATAGCCATCTAAATAACGCCGTCCTTTCGTATCATATAAATAACTCCCTTTGCCGCTTTCGATAATTATTGGTTCTTTTTCAGCATACACCCCCATTTGCGTAAAAGGGTGCCATACGTACTCTAAATCTTTTTGAACTAATGCCTTATGTTTCATCATTAACCGCTCCTTTAATTTTTGATAAGAAAGATTCTGAGAAGTCTAATGCCGTCCCATTTTCTGGGAACACTTCGAGAGATTGACCTGTTAATTTTTCTATCGTTTCAAGATTATCTTGTTCTAATGGACGATGTTGATAACGATTGAGCATGAATAGCGTCGGTGGTAAGGTCATCGAATGGATAAAATGATGATGAACGACAGCATCACTAATAGCTCCTAATTGCGCAGGTAAAATCGTCAGAACTAAATCTGCTGTTTCACGAATCAAGTCGGTCGTCATATAAAATTCAGTTTCTCCTTCATATATCGGAACAGCAATGCCACCTGCGCCTTCAATAATAACAATATCAAACTGTGCGTCTAATGTTTGGATACGATCAATAACGGATTGAAGATCAAAATGCTGTTGCGGCTCGCGTTTAAAAGCTAAATGTGGAGAAACCGGATCTTTAAATGTATAAAGTGACGTTCTTTCATAACTCAAACCACAGTCCCTTTTGTAGCTTTCTAAGTCGGGATAAGTGCCATCAGCTAACACCTCTGTCTGAAAAGGCTTGAAAATTGTCGTACGCCACCCCTGTTGTTGTAAAAAATGAAATAAATGCTTTGTCACATATGTTTTTCCAATATCTGTGGCCGTTCCAGTCACAAAAAGTTTCAAATTCATTCACCTCTTTAAAAAAATCTTTACAAACCATATCTTAATCATTCCACTTTTAATTGTAAACTTATTATATATTCAAGTTTACAATTAAGCGTTAATCATTTTTGAAAGATATAAAAAAAGACGAGACAGAAATCGATTTGATTTCATTGTCCCGCCTATGTGATGTGCAAACTGAACAGCATCTGCACAGCCACTTGAAAAAGGCTATTCTATTGTTTTACGTCATGACGTCTATGTAGACGACTCTATTTGAGCTACTGTGACTTTCATATATTCCACTCATAATTTAAAAGAAAAATGTAACGAAAATGTAAGCACTCAATCCAACGAGTGCGCAATAAAGGAGTGCAGGTCCTAAAGTTTTACGAATGACGCCACCTTCTTTACCTGCCATGTTGACAACCGCACATACGGCCACAACGTTATGAACACAGAGCATATTCCCTGCTGCACCACCAATGACTTGCGCGGCTAAAACGGTATAGAGATCTGCACCAATCGTATGCGCAATATTTGCTTGAACTGGCGCAAAGGTAAGTGTCGAAACTGTTGCACTTCCTGTGATGAATGAACCCAGTGCGCCTAAAAACGGAGCAACAAAGAGCCACATATCACCAAATGTATGCGCCATACCATTTGCTATGTATTCCGGCATACTAATCAATTCTTTCGTATTTAAGCCTGAGTTACTAAAGACGTGGACCATCGCCAAAGTTGCGACAAGTGTAACACCTGTTGTGCGAATCGTTTTGGCAGAATCTTTACACGCCTTCCCTAAGTTTTTAAATGATTTACGTTGAATAATCACCGCAAAGATTGCAGCTATAAATAAAATGGTCCCTGGTGAATACAATAATTGCCAACTAGACGAGATCGTATCATAACCTAAAATATGGTTCCATGATAAATCGAGCGTCTTCGTTGTAAAAGCTTTAATTGGTTCTACGATACGTGTTAAGAGTAATAAAGCGACCACAATTAAGTACGGTGACCATGCTGAAAACAAATTCATTTCATGTGGTTTAGATAAATCCGCTTCGATATGATCCTCCACTAATGCGTCTTTCCATTCATTTTTAGGTACGAACCAACCTTTTTTAGTCAAAAGTACTGCGACAACTAAAGCAGTTAATGAACCTAAAATCGATACAAATTCTGGACCGATTAAAGTTGCATATCCCCATGCAGAAACAGCATAAGCCACCCCTACAATTAACGTCCAAGGTACCATTTCTAAAATCGCCTTTAACTTATGAGATTGACCAAAAAAGATAACCATTGTCGCTACAATCATCAATGGAATAAAGACACCACTTAATAAATCGATAAGTGTAATGTGAATCGCAGTTTGTGAAAACAATGTATCATCCGCATTTTTAAGTGTACTTAAACCGACTAATATTGGCGTCCCTACAGCACCAAATGAAACGGAAATACTATCCGCAATCAATGCCGTTGTGACACTGACAATAGGTCTAAAGCCTAAAGCCACCATTAACGGTGCCGTCACCATTGCAGGTGTCCCAAATCCTGATGCTCCTTCAATGAGTGAACCAAATAAAAAAGCAACGATAATCACTTGAATGCGCATATCACTTGAGATACTTTGAAAACTCGCATTAATACGTGCGACAGCGTTTGTTTCTCTTAATGTATTTAATAAAGTTAATGCACCGAATAAAATTAATATAATCGTTAATGTTTTATGTGTCCCTTGTAATAGCGAAGCACCAATGACACCTGCATCGATTCCCCACACAAAGAACCCTAATACAGTGACAACTATGGCACTAATCGTCATCCCCACAAGTGCAGACATACGTAATAATACCAAACATATAAATGGCGCAATGACAGCACTTAACGCCACAATCATTAATAAGGTATTCATTTTTGGATCCCCCTCATATCTCTTTCTCCTTAATTAGACATCTAATGACTAGATGACTATATCGATAGAATTGTAAGCGTTTTTATACTATATTGCAAACAAATTTTTAAGCTTAAATAAAAGCATTGTTCACTCATTTTACTTTTTTACTATTTTAAATAAACTTTTAATTCATTTTTTCACAAATACATCTTTTAAAAACCACTTGTTAGCAATCCGTATTGACGCTTCTTTTTGGAATATTACATTCATTCCTAATATTTTTAACTGTGTCCAACCTTATTTCTCTGCACTATATTTAGGATATCGCATTGGAGCGCCCGTTTTTATCTGACGTTTTATCTCATCTCACTGTGATAACTGGCGGCTCTTTTCACTCATCCATGATCAACGGATTACTTTTCTACACTAATATTTAGCGCGCTGAAAAAAATTTAAAAATTAGACAAATTTTTAATCCTATGCGGGCTGATTTGTTTTTCAATTCAGCAAATCGTCATCGAAATCGAGCATCCATATTGTAGAGCGGGAATTCCCCATAAATAGAGCTTGATTGAATAGAGATTAATTGATTTTATAATTAAAATATGCATTAAATTATATTTAAGCTTATACAATTAAAAGTTGAAAATTTTCTGAAAATATGACAGAATGAAGGCAAATCTATGAAGAGGTGATTCCATAATGAAAGCACTTGTATATCGTGGACCCGGCCAAAAGGAATGGATTGAAGTCGAAAAGCCTACATTGCAGAAGCCAACGGATGTGATTGTTAAAATTTTAAAAACAACGATTTGTGGAACAGATTTACACATTTTAAAAGGTGACGTCCCAGCGGTGACTGATGGTCGTATTTTAGGCCATGAAGGTGTCGGCGTTGTGGAAGAAGTAGGTACCTCTGTGACACAATTTAAAAAAGGAGATAAAGTCATTATTTCAGCAGTTACTGCATGTGGTTCTTGTTACTATTGTAAAAAGCAACTTTATGCACACTGTGAAGATGGCGGTTGGATTTTAGGCCACATGATTGACGGCACACAAGCAGAATATGTTCGTATTCCACATGCCGATAATAGTTTACATCGCGTACCAGATGGTGTAAGTGAAGAAGCTTTAGTCATGTTAAGTGACATTTTGCCAACAAGTTTTGAAATTGGCACTTTAAGCGCTGAAGTCAACCCAGGTGACACGGTTGCTATCGTCGGTGCAGGTCCGATTGGTTTATCAGCCGTTCTGACAGCTCAATTTTATTCTCCAGCAGAAATCATTATGATTGATCTAGATGACAATCGTCTGCAAGCTGCCAAAGATTTAGGTGCAACACAATTGATCAACAGCACAACAGAAAATGTGATGGAAAAAATCAAAGCGGTAACTGAAGGCCGCGGCGTCGATGTCGCAATGGAAGCAGTAGGAATTCCAGCCACATTTGAGCTTTGCCAAGAGATTATTAGTCCAGGCGGTCGCATCGCTAACATTGGCGTACATGGTACAAAAGTCGACCTCCACCTAGAAGAGCTGTGGATTAAAAATATTTCTATTACTACAGGTCTTGTCAGTGGCTATTCAACACCTTTATTATTAAAAACTGTAGAGTCAGGTAAAGTCCAACCTGAAAAACTCATCACACATCGCTTTAAACTCGATGAAATGTTGAAGGCTTATGATGTATTCAGCAATGCTGCCAAAGAAGGCACATTAAAGGTCATCCTCTCTAGTCATTAAGCTATTACATCACAGATTAAACTTTTATTGAATCATTTAACAGTAAGCACTTTTTAGGGCTAGGATACGTTGGCATCCTAGCCCTATTTATCATACTATTTTAGAGTGACTTCAGTGTTCGGTCAGTCCCCCGGCACACTTCCCGCTATTCACGATAAAAGCGACTCACCTTCCATAAATAACCAAAAGCATTATATCCAAAAAGGATGATCAAAGCAATGATGCCTGGTGCTTGATTATAATTTCCAACAATTGAAATCCACACTAACACTAAGATACCGAGAAGCAGTAAAGAGATATTAAAGTGATACACTTTAAACATCGATACAATCGCAATGTGACGCTCACCTTCATCCATTATCTGCATACTTTTTTCAACATAATTTGCTTCCCCTAACTTCGGCATTCTAGCGTCAAAACGATGTTGAAACACCCCGACCATCACCGCTGACACCGATACAAGTAAAAACGGAATCATGCCTATAAGTAAACCTTCACTATCAGCACCTCCAATTACTAAAAGTAATAAACTGATAAAACTTAATACATATTGTCCATAAACAATGACTGATGCAGTGAGAAACTTAATGTTTGCTTTTCTTTCTATCTGGTCGGTTTGGTCCCCACCCATTTGACTAGAAAATTGGTTTTTATAGCGTATCGCTTCATGTTGTACTTTGGCCTGAATAAGCGTCAATAGCAAAATAAGTGCTGAAAAAATGAGAGTCATCCATATGATAAAGGAAGTCGTTGCGAATTGATTGGCATTCATCCACCCTTTTAAATCAATCCAGTCACTTGATACTCCAATTATCCCACCTATAACGGCTCCTAAAAGGATTAATAATATATATCGTTTCACTTTCATCATTCTTCCTCCTCGATAATAAATACATCTTCGACACGTTCTTTAATTACACGGCAGATTTTAACTGCTGTCAAAATCGAGGGTGTAAATTCGTTCCGCTCTATTAAAGAAACGGTTTGTCTTGAGATACCTGCCTGTTTCGCTAATTGTGTTTGGTTATAGCCCTCTCTTGCTCTTAATGCTTTTAATCTATTGCTCATCGTCACATGCTTCTTTTTAATATACATTATCATTGTCAAAATGACAAATATAATAGTCATAAAACTTTTTAATATCCTACAATATCTTTTAAAAAGACAGTTATATAGAAATATTATTCTTTTAAATATTTTGTCGTGAAACATTTTGTAAGCAATCTTATCAAGGGTTTAATAAAATATTTGAACATTCAGATGATTCCGATTATATTTTCATTTTAAATTTACCGTATTATTATTTGACATTGTACAACTTTTCATTTACTATTTACGTGAATTAATTCACATTCTCTATAGCTATAGACACTTTATAACGTTATTTTTAATATTAAAAATGGTATTTATTTATTATTTCAATCAAAATTAAATTTCAATTTCCTCACTAGGAGTGGTTTGCATGAAAATTGGTATTGTCAAAGAATTAAAAGCTGGCGAAGGTCGTGTCGGCTGTACACCTGAAAATGCTCAAATTCTTAAAGATCAGGGACATGAAGTCTATGTTGAGCATGATGCAGGCGCAGGTTCTGGTTTTACAAACGAAGCTTATGAAGCTGCAGGTGCAATACTTGCTTCACATGAAACATGTTGGGAAGCTGATTTAATTATTAAAGTTAAAGAGCCTCATGAAAAAGAATTCCAATATTTCAAAAAAGGACAAGTGATTTGGGGCTTTCAACACCTTGCATCATCTAAAAAAACAGTTGAAAAGATGCAAGAAGCAGGAGTTACTGCGATTGGTGGAGAAACCATTGAACAAGATGGAAAAGCCATTTTATTAGAGCCTATGAGTGCCATTGCAGGTCGTCGTTCGATGTTAATGGGTGCTTATTATTTAGAAGCACAACACCAAGGTGAAGGTATTTTAATTTCTGGAATTGATGCCATTTCAGGCATTCCTGCTGGTAAAGTGGTTATCTTTGGCGGAGGCTCTGCGGGATTAAATGCAGCGACAATTGCTTTAGGTCTGCAAGCTGAAGTCGTTATTATTGAATTAAAAGATGAACGTATTGCTTGGCTTGAATCACACTTCAAAAACGATAACGTCACTGTCGTGAAATCTAATGAAGCCAACTTAGCCCGTGAAATCCAAACAGCTGATGTCTTTATTTCAACAATTTTAATCCCAGGCTCAAAACCACCTAAACTTGTCACTAGAGACATGGTACGTCGTATGAAAAAAGGCTCCGTTCTTGTTGATATTGCCATTGATCAAGGTGGTACCGTTGAAGGCATTCGTCCAACAACAATTGGTGATCCAATATATGTTGAGGATGGTGTTATTCACTATGCTGTACCTAACCAACCTGGCGCTGTTCCTCGTACCTCAACAATGGTGTTAGCAGCTGGTAACATTGATTTCTTATCTGAAATTAGCAACAAAGGCATCGAACAAGCAATTAAAGAAAATCCTGTTTTAGCATCCGGCGTCAATATTTATCAGGGCCACATTACAAATCAAGGCTTAGCCGAATCACATGATATGCCGTATGAAAAATTAGAAGATCTAATCTAGCGCGTCCATTATAAATTTGAAAAGAGGTTGATGATTATGGCAACAAATGCTGTCATGATACAAACTGAAAAATACTGTAATATTCAAGACGTTAAAGAAGCAAAAATGAAGATTCAAGATTACGTTCGCGAAACACCCCTCATTAAATCAATGTTTTTAAGTAACAATATTACAGGTGGTAACGTTTTTTTAAAACTTGAGAATATGCAATACACCGGTTCATTCAAATTTAGAGGTGCCCTTAATAAAATCTTGCATTTATCAGATGAACAAAAAGCAAAAGGTATTATTACGGCTTCTGCCGGCAACCATGCACAAGGTCTTGCGCTCACTGGGCAACTCCTCGGTATTGATGCGACTGTTGTGATGCCCGAAGAAGCACCAATTTCAAAACAAGAGGCCACCAGAGGCTACGGCGCTGAAGTCATTCTCAAAGGCGAAACTTTTAATGATTCCCGGCTTTATATGGAACAGTTGGCACAAGAAACAGGTAAAACGATTGTGCATCCTTATGATGATTGTGAAGTTATGGCTGGCCAAGGAACAATCGGTCTAGAAATATTAGATCAAATTTGGGATGTCGATACTGTCATTGTACCGGTTGGTGGCGGTGGTTTGATTTCTGGACTAGCAACCGCTTTAAAATCATTCAATCCATCCATTCACATCATTGGTGTACAATCTGAAAATGTGCACGGTATGGCAACATCGATTAAGGCAGGAGAGATTACTTCACAATTCACAGCACACACGATTGCAGATGGTACAGAAGTTGCAATCCCTGGTGACAAAACTTATGCTGTAGTTGAAAAATTAGTAGATGAATTCGTTTTAGTTTCAGAAGATGAAATTGCAAACGCAATGCGTCATTTAATGCAACGGACAAAAATCATTACTGAAGGTGCAGGTGCATTACCAACAGCCGCCTTATTAAGTGGTAAAATCGATCCACGTTGGATTAAAGGTAAAAATATTGTCGCTTTAGTATCTGGAGGTAACGTTGACCTCACTCGCGTTTCACATATTATCGATGACTTATTAAAACCTGCAGACACAAGTAAAGGTGTCGTAGGTTAGTCCATCCTAACAAGAGAATTGGAGGCAACAGCATGAGTACAGATACAGCTTTAAAGAAAAACATCGGCTTTTTCGCATCTCTTTCACTTGTGATGGGCTCAGTCATTGGCGCGGGTGTATTTTTTAAAGTATCAAGTGTAAGTGAAGTCACTGGCTCTACGAGTATGGCCCTGTTTGTATGGTTGCTAGGTGGTATTATGACGATATGCGCAGGTTTGACCGGCGCTGAACTCGCAGCAGCGATTCCTGAAACAGGTGGCCTCACGAAATATATTGAATACACATATGGAGACTTTTGGGGATTTTTGTCTGGATGGGCGCAAGCATTTATTTACTTTCCAGCAAATATCGCCGCACTTGCGATTATATTTGCAACTCAAATTATTAATTTATTGCATTTAACGACATCTTTGTTATTACCGATTGCTATCATCAGTGCAGTATCCATACTACTCATTAATTTTCTTGGCTCTAAGGCAGGCGGGACTTTACAATCTATCACACTCGTCATCAAGTTAATCCCAATTGCGCTGATTGTCATCATTGGTTTCTTTCATAGTAGTGATGTATCATTTTCGCTCTTTCCCGTTGTAAATGGTACTGACTCTAACTGGTTTGAAGCGATTGGTGCAGGCCTACTTGCAACCATGTTTGCATATGATGGTTGGATCCACGTCGGTAATATTGCCGGGGAAATGAAAAACCCTAAAAAAGATTTACCAGGTGCGATTGCACTCGGTATCGGTCTTGTTATGATTGTTTATTTACTCATTAACGCAACATTTTTAATGACTCTCCCACTTCACCAAATTGAAGGCAATTTGAATGCCGCAAGCGAAGCGTCTTCTATATTATTTGGTGCAGGTGGCGGAAAATTAGTCACCATCGGTATTTTGATTTCTGTATATGGCACGATGAATGGCTATACGATGACAGGGATGCGTATTCCATATGCCATGGCAGAACACGATCAACTTCCGTTTAAGCGTTTATTTTTAGACTTATTACCATCACGCACACCATGGCTAGGTGGTATCATCCAAATCATCATTGCATCGATTATGATGCTCTTGGGTGCTTTTGACACAATCACAAATATGCTCATATTTGTAATATGGACATTTTATTGTATGGCTTTCTTAGCAGTATTTATACTTAGAAAACGAGAGCCTCAATTACATCGTCCATATAAAGTGCCATTGTACCCCGTTATACCAGCGATTGCACTTTTAGCAGGTACTTTTGTCTTGCTTAATACCCTATTCACACAGCCCCTTCTTGCAATCGTAGGTATCGGGGTCACAATGATAGGCATTCCGATTTATTACTATCAGAAAAAGACACAACATTCTTAAATGAACCTCTTAACTCATTAAATTAAACATAGCACCGTCTATAATATAAAAAAATAAAATCACACCCATACTAAGCAGAAAAAACTTACCCCCGCTTAGATGGGTGTGTTTCTTTTTGTTTCACTTTTCAAAAGATTGTATCGTCTAGCTTTCACTTCCAATAACCAATATTTTGAAGATAATCGGTCGCTTCTTGGGCTTCATTTAACAACGCTGTTTTAATCGTGGATAAACCTTTATGCTCTAAACGACTGACCGGACCTGAGATACTCAGCGCTGCACGGATTTGATGATGTGCGTCTAAAATCGGCGTTGCGATACACATTAAACCATATTCGTATTCTTCATTATCTATTGCTAAATGGGCATCCGCACGTGCCGTCATATGCGCTTTAAATGGTTCCAGTTCTGTTATCGTATGAATCGTTCGACGTTCAGCCCTAGAAAAATAAGCTGTAAGTTTTTCATCAGACCATGTATGCAGGAACAATTTACCAATCCCTGAACAATGCAGGGGCGTTGTCGGTGACAGATGGGTTTGTAATGTATATTGATCACCATATTCGGTATGTAAAATCAGCACCTCATCCTCAAGCAATATCCCAAGATTTACAGATTCGCCAGTTGTTCGAACTAAATTTTGCATAAAAGGTTTCAGTTGATTCACGAGCGCATCTGTACTTTTAATTTGATTTTGATAAGTTAATATTTTGTAACCGAGATGGTAATTTTCATTCGCATCTTGTTCAACAATGGCCAAATCGGAAAGCGTTCGTAAGTTTCTATAGATGGTACTTTTAGGTAAGCTGAGCACCCTTGCCATTTCACTGATGCCCATCTTTTGATTGTCTGAAAGTAAATCTAAAATTTCGAATGCTTGGACGACCGTTTTAATCGGAGTATAATCTGCCAACTTAAGTCACTTCCTTCTTTTTTCACGCAATGACTAAAATAAAAGTTTAACAAATAATATCACAAAAGGGAGGGCAATGAACGTTCTTTCCAAGAAAATAATGACAATATGTGAAAACTTTTTGATCGCATTCGCTGAAGTCAGTAACGTCGCAATTTCAGATAAAAAGATTAATTGTAAAATACTCATCATTGCGATAACAACTTTACTTGAAGTTTCTGTAATATGTGAACCTAAAATAACTGGCAAATAATTATCTGCAAAGCCTGACATGATGGCACTCGCTGTTGTTGCGGCTTCAGGAATACCTGCAATCTGTAAAATCCACTGAATTGGATAAGAAATCCATGCTAAAACTGGTGTATAAACCGAGATCGCTAATGCCAATGTGCCCCAACATACGATAATCGGCATTAACCAAACAACGTAAAACATCATATTGTCTTTTTTATTTATAAAGTTACTCGCAGTCACTTCAGAAGCACGTTTTGTAGCCATTACAGTAGCTGTTTTAAACTTTTGATGATGTGTAGCTGTTGATTCTTCTGTTTTTATCGTACCATCTACATACGTGTCCGGGTACTGCGAAATCGGTGGAATACGAACACATATGAATGCAACAATCATTCCAATAATTGTAATTCCAAGAAAGATATATCCAAAGTAATCAACGACGTCTAACACACTGCAGACGAGGACAACCCAACCAATACTCGACGTAGAAAACTGACTACCTAAAATTGCGGTTTCTTTAACCGTATAGTAACCTTTTTCAAAAAGCTCTTTCGAAGCTAAGATGGCCGCATTACCCGGTCCAACCCAAGCACTGATTGCACTGACTGCACAGATTTCAGAGATTTTAAAGATAGGCTTGATAAGGAAACCAATCAGCTCTCCAATAAACTCCATAGCGCCAAATTCTAGAATAAACGTTTGAAATAACAGCATAATGGGCACAATCACTGATAGTTGAACAGCTAAATTCACCATCGTTGTACCTGTGTCTTCAGAGATAAGAAATGTCGGTCCAATATGGAACAAACACATGAGCGTAATCAATGTTCCTAATATACGGTTGACTGTATAAAAAGGTGTCGTTGAAAACAAAGGTTTTAATGTGCGGTTTTGTCGAATAAAATCAGGCTTCCAAATTTGATCAATGATAGCCATTATCGTACTGATACAAAAGATAAGTGCGATGAGTAGCGTGATTGGAAATTGAAATGCAGCTACAAAGACCTTGATATAATGGAACAAAATCGTATCTACACCATTGGCAAATGAGAATGGAATTAAAACAATTATAATCCCGATTAACGTAGCAACAATAAATTTAATTAAATTTTTAATATCACGTGTCCCTTTTAAAGTTGCATTAGCTTTTTTATTCATCTTCAAAACTTCCTTATTATTAGTATCGTAACCCGAGTCATTTTAACTGATCAATGTAGCTTCTCATCACGTCGCATGAAGCATATAACTGTGCATGCTCTTTTTCATTTAACAACTGTGGTAACCGTTGTTCCACACCTTGGCGACTGACAATGCTAGGTAGGCTGATATAAACCTCTTTCCCTGTTTGCGTTTGATATAAGTGAGATACAGGTAAAATACGTCGTTCTGAGTGACACAATGCATCGATTAGGCATTTAATCGCATCTGCAACACAAAAACAATTAGGCCCTTTCATTTGCCAAACATCAAAAGCTGTCTCTTTAACACGTTGCGCAATGACTTCAGTAAAATCATGTGGCAAGGTCATACCTTGTGTTTGAGCAAAATCTTGAACGGACAAGCCACCAATTCGTGTTTGACTCCACAATACAACTTGTGCATCACCATGCTCTCCTACAACAGAAGCTGTAATACTTTGTGGACTGATATTGAAATAGTCACTCAAAATATATTTTAATCTTGAAGTATCTAGCAAAGTCCCTAGACCTATCACATTGGCAGCTGGGATAGGGGCAACTTGATAGGTCATATACGCTAATATATCGACCGGGTTGCTCACAGTAATAATTTTGGTTTTAGGGCTATAGTTCACAATCTGCGGTACGATGTCTTTCAAAATATCTGCATTTTTTTGCATAGGAACGAGTCGGGATTCACCGACTTTTTCAGGTACCCCAATCGTAATAACCACAATATCTGAATCCTCTGTATCTGCATAATCCCCTGCCGTCACTTTTCTTGAAGTCGACACCCCGACACCATGCATCATATCGAGGGCTTGCCCCGTTGCACGCGCCTTGTCTAAGTCGACTAAAACCACTTCGTCAATCCATTCTGTATTAGACAATAAATAGGCCGTTGTCGCACCAACTGCACCTGCACCAATAATACTGACTTTATTCATTTTCCTTCATCCTCTCAAAATGAAACGCGTTTCGTTTTATTCGAATTTATCATAAGTCAATATTTTGTGTTTTACAATACTTTTGTGAAATTAATCACAAATATGTCACAACTGCTTCATCATAGTCTCACACCCAATAAAAAAACAGCCTAAATGATAAAAAGAAACGAGATTGGGATACCATTCCCAACCTCGTCTAGTGTCTGTTATTTTGTAGCCTCACAAATGAAGCCACTCGTCATTACTCTACATCGTCATGCGTAACTGTAAATAATTTTTGTCCTTTTTTCACTTCTTGATCAGCTTCAAATTCAAGTTTTCCACCGTCTAAATTCGTTACAATTAATGGTGTGACAATGCTTGGTGCGTGTTGTTCAAGATACGGCAAGTCGACTTTCATAAGCGGCTGACCTTCTACAACTTCTTCATCCACTTGGACTAACGCTTCAAAACCTTCACCATTTAATTTAACAGTATCGATACCGATATGAATCAACAATTCCACACCATCTGTTGACTCTAAACCAATCGCATGTCGAGTTGGAAAAATGGTTTTCACTGTTCCATTGAAAGGCGCGCAAATTTCTGAATTCTGTGGAATCAATGCGACGCCATCACCCATTAGTTTTTGTGAAAATACTTGGTCCGGTACATCTGATAATGGGATGACTTTACCATCGCCAGGGGCAACAACTGAGACATTCCGTGTACCTTCAATTTGAACGACATCCGTATCGATATCATCTGTAACGGTTGTTTGAGTCGGACTTGTAATTTCACCTTTCATAATCAGTGCCATATCATGTTTAATTTGATCAGATTTTGGTCCGAAGATCGCTTGCATGTTATTGCCGACTTCCAACACCCCTGCTGCACCTAATCCTTTAAGTGCGTTGACATCGACTTTTGCTTTGTCATTTACTTCTACACGTAAACGCGTAATACATGCATCTAAATGTTTAATGTTTTCTTTACCTCCCATTGCATCTAACACATCGAAAGGTAAACGCTCTACAGTTGTACTTCTTTGTTCTTCCACTTTGTCTTCGCGCCCTGGTGTTTTTAAATTCATACGCTTAATAAGGAATGAAAATACAAAATAATAAATGAATGCATAAGCAATGCCCACTGGAATTACACGTAAGGCATGTGTTCGATCCCAATTCAGTAAACCGTATAAAACGTAATCAATAAAGCCACCCGAAAATGTCATCCCGATTTTAACATCTAATAAATGCATAATGAGGAATGAAGAACCTGCTAAAAAGACGTGTACTACATATAAAATAGGTGCAACGAATAAAAATGAGAACTCAAGTGGTTCTGTAATCCCTGTTAAGAAAGCAGTCAAACCAGCTGATAACATTAAACCCGCAACTATTTTTTTACGTTCTGGACGCGCTTGACGATAGATTGCATAAGCAGCCGCTGGTAATCCAAACATCATGAATGGATATTTCCCTGTTGTAAATGCACCAGCTGTAAATGCAACCCCGTCTTTCAATTGCTCCATCCAAATTCGTTGGTCCCCACGAATCGTTTCACCTGCGTGGTTAACGTAATGACCAAATTCAAACCAGAATGGCGCATAGAAAATATGATGTAAACCAAATGGAATTAAGGAACGCTCAATTATTCCAAAAATAAATGTCGTCAATACAAGGTTTTTATTTAATAAGAAGTTCGATAAACCATTTAAACCTTCTTGGATTGGTGGCCAAATAAAGCTTAGCAATATCCCCGTAATAATCGCTACAACTGATGTCACGATAGGTACAAATCGTTTACCTGCAAAGAACCCTAAAAATTGAGGCAAGGTAATATTATAAAACTTGTTATAACACCATGCTGCTAATGCCCCGATAATAATCCCACCAAAAACACCCGTTTGAAGTGTAGGAATCCCTAAAATCAGTGCATGTTGTGGTAACTTATTCGCTTGGCTTAAAGTAGACGCACCCTCTGCGAATGAGTAGATTTGATCGATTGTAATGTGCATCACTTTTCCCATTGTTGCATTCATAATGAGATAACCGACTAATGCCGCTAGTGCTGCTACACCGTCACCGCCAGCTAATCCTAAAGCAGTCCCCACCGCAAATAACAGTGGTAAGTTATCAAAAATAACTTGCCCCGCTGACTCCATGATCGACGATATCATGACAAAGACATCATACTTTAACCATGGCGCAAGTGCGACCAACTGTTCATTGTGCATCGCATTCCCAAGTGCAAGAAGAATCCCCGCAGCTGGTAAAATCGCAACAGGCAACATCAACGCTTTACCAATACGTTGAAGTTGACCAAAAAAACGCTTGAATATCATTTAAAACACCCCTATATGTAAAAATTGGTAAATAAAAAAGACATGAGCAAATAAAGCCATATCATTATGGCTGATATTTTGCTCATGCCTGTTTTCACAGTAACACGCTATTCATTTAACCGCTTTCATTATATACGAAGTCATTCCTCTTGACAACAACATTTTTATAAATGTCACACTTTATTTTAAGCTTTATTAAGCAAGGAATAAGAGATTTTTAACGAATAATTAATAGTATTTTTGCAGGGTGCTCGGTAAAATTTGAATATATCTATCTATGAAAAGAGGAAACATCTATGAAATTGAAGCAACTTATTCTCTCAAGCGCTGTCGCAGCAAGCGTTCTAAGTTATACAAGTACGACCTTTGCAGCTGAAACCTCATCTACGCCAGCAATAGCGCACGCTACACAAAAAACGCAAGTTCAACAGTTATTTGAAAGATATAGTCAAGATAAAATTAATGACAAAGAGAACATTAATAACAACTGGGTTCTTTCTAATCATGCATTACAAGAAAATGAAATCCGCTTAGAATTAGAAGGTAAATTCGCAGTAAATAATCAGGTTTTCACACCAAAACGTACAATTACTTTAGATAAAGGGACGATTACACTTAAAGAATTAGATCATATCGTTCGATTTGCGAATGTTTCTTACGGTTTATATGAAGGCGATCAATTACCAACAGGTACGATTGTCATTCATACAAAAGACGGTAACCGCTATACATTAGAGGTTGATAAAGCATTACAATCTCATCGTGAAAATGTCAGCATCAACACAGAAGATTTGAAAAATATCACATTTGATATTAAGGCATAAAATAGAGACACACTGTCATAAAAACAAAATCCGAGATTATTTCGTTTATATTTACGAAAAATCTCGGATTTTATTCTTACAAACTATGACTTGAATTGATGCACACGTCCTTGCTTAATGGTTTGATAAACAGTAATTTCATCGTCAACGATGACCAAATCAGCGTCTTTACCTACAGCAATACTGCCTTTACGGTCATCTATTTTCAATGCCTTCGCTTGATTCAAACTCGTCACTGGCCATAAATGAGCTAATGTGTCACCTGTAAATTGCATTAAATTTTGTAAACCTTTATTCATTTTCAAAATACTGCCTGCAAGTGAGCCCGTCTCCAGATGTGCTTCGTTATCTTTAACGATAACTTTTTGACCCCCTAATTCGTAGTCGCCATCCGGCATTCCTTTCGCACGCATTGCATCGGTAATTAAATACATTTTTTCAGCGCCTTTATGTTGATATGCAATCGCAACGGACATCGGATGAGAATGCACACCATCAACAATCAGTTCCGTACTCAGTTTTCCATTCGTCCAAGCCGCACCAAACATACCTGGATTTCTATGATGGAAACCGACACCTGCGTTATAAAGATGTGTGACATGTTGAACCCCGGTATCGGCCGCTTGATTTGCCGCGTCAAAGTCTACTTCTGTATGTCCCATTGAAAAAATGATGTCGTCTCTCAATGTCTCTATCACCTCAGTAGCGCCCGCTACTTCTGGTGCAATTGTAACAATCTTAATCAATCCTTTTGCTGTCTCTTGAAATTGTTGTAACAATGCAACGGTCGGACGTTGAATAAAGGACGGGTTTTGCGCACCAATTTTGTTTTCAGAAATAAACGGTCCTTCTAAATGAACCCCTGCGATTTCAGCAGCATTTTCAAGATCTTGTTGTTCATAGTACGTGCGAATATTTTTTAAAGCTTTGTCGATGGCTTCTTGCGATTGTGTCATTGTCGTTGCCAAAAAGGACGTTGTTCCTTCAGATAACAACTGTTCAGCTAAATGTTTTAAGCCCTCATAAGAAGCATCCATGGCATCTTCGCCATAGCCTCCATGAATATGAATATCTATAAAGCCCGGTAAAATATGGTGCCCTTTCGCATCTATAACTTCTAAATCGCCATCATAGGATCCTTTCTCAATTGCACGAATTTTACCTTCTTCTATTACGAGATACCCGTCAGAAATGATTTCTTCTTCTGTATAAATGACGCCATTACTAATTACATATGCCATAGTATACCTTCTTCACTTAAATTTGATGCGTTTATTCATCATCGTCGTCATCATCTTGATTTAACAATGTGTTCACATTAACAATACCTTCTTGCGCTTTATTAACGTAATCTGGTTGTTCTCCAATCATTTGACCATTGATATAACTGATAATCATTGGTAGATTCATCCCAACGTATAAATCATAATCCGCACCATTCATAATCTTTTTTGCTACAGTATTAGATGGTGTACCGCCTAATAAATCCGCAAAAACGGTCACTTTATCGCCTGCTTCAATATGCGCCATAAAGTTTTTTTCAAAGTCTTCCGGCCCTTCTTGGGGTAATAAGGCGACGGTATAAAGATGGGCTTGAGGTCCAAGAATCATTTCTACACTGTTTTTAATGCCTTCACAAAAAGTCCCATGGCTAACCAGTATTAATTTTTCCATTTCCAAGTGCTCCTCTCGCTTTAAATGTTTGTAATCACACCGAGTGCAGATAATACAATTGATACAATAATTACAATAAAGATGGCACGTGTTGAGTTCATATTTTTACGACCTAACAACCAGTAAACCCCAAAAACGATAACTAGCGGTAATAATCTTGGTAAAATCATGTCCGCATTATCTTGAACCTTAACAGTGAGATCCCCGATTTTAGGTTCCCATGCAAATTTAACACGTATCATCGTTGCCACTAAAGCACCCACCATAAACACACCAAGGAGTGTGGCTGCATTCGTTAGTGATTCCAAACGATGTTGCATTGTTGTAACGAGCGAAATCCCTTCTTTATAAGCAAATTTCAGTTGTTTCCAACGAAACACGATAATCGCTAACATCGCTACAAACCAGAGTAATGCACCAAATGGATTTCCATCTTGCGCCATATTGGCTGCAATCGCACCAAATATAGTAGGCACTAGCGAACCAAAGATTGCATCCCCTACAGCAGCGAAGGGGCCCATTAAGCCGACTTTAATCCCTTTGACAGATTCTTTAGCTGCGAATTGTTCTCTTTCTTCCATCGCAATATCGATACCCGTAATAATTGTATTAAAAAAGTTACTTGTATTAAAGAATTGTGCATGCGTTTTCATCATTTCTTGAAGTTCAGGAGAATCATCTCCATAAATTTTACGCAATTGCGGTAAAATGGTAAATAAATAACCGCTTCCTTGCATACGTTCATAGTTCCAACCCCATTGGAAGAAAAACAGACTCCGCATATTGATTTGTCTAAAGTCCTTATCCGTTAATCGATACGGTGTTTGTGGTGGACGTCCTGTGAGCGGTTTGCCTGATTTAGTTTGCGTTGCTTCTACTGTATCAGAAATATGTTCTTGCGATTTATTATAATTCGTCATCGTCAATCTCTCCTTCCTCGTCCGCATCTGTCTCATTGGATACTTTCTGACTACCTGATGCGACTTTAGGTTGTGATGTGCGCTTATATTCCATCGCTGCGAGTGCAAAACCAATAGCAGCAATTGTAAGCATCGGTAATGATGAGAACGTCATATCAAATTTCTTATCTAACGTTGCAACGGATGTACCTAAACCGCTCAATCCGCTAAAGACTGTCACAGCTAAAGCAGTGATAATAAATCCTAAAATGAAATATGGAAAGTGCTTTTTCAATGGGAGATAACGTAATAAAATCGCAAAACCTACTGCAGGTAAGACTGCACCCGCAACAGTCAGACCGTCACCTAACCATTTCAGATCACCATTCAAGT
Organism: Staphylococcus sp. 191; assembly: GCF_011174885.1. Taxonomy (NCBI): domain Bacteria; kingdom Bacillati; phylum Bacillota; class Bacilli; order Caryophanales; family Staphylococcaceae; genus Staphylococcus; species Staphylococcus sp. 191. The sequence goes on from NZ_PNRJ01000008.1 coordinate 30,282, forward strand.
AATTCACAATATTTCTAACGACACCGCCACCAAATACAAGTGCTAAACAAACTGGAATGGCACGTGATAATGCCCATGGTATTGCACCATATAAGAAGTTGCGTTCCACCCCTTTATAATCCATCTGTTCAATTTTTCGATCAATACGATGTGCAAAAAACGTATTCGTAAAGCGTGCTAAAATATCCGTTTGAATCATTAAACTTGCAACCGGTACTGCGAGTGTTGCAAGTGCTTGTTGTGGGTTCATTCCGAGTGCAACAGAGAACGCAACCGCAAGTACTGTTCCCGAGTTAGCATCAATTCTTGAAGCACCCCCGAATGTCCCAACACCTAAAATCGTTAACTGCATGCCACCACCGATAATTAAACCCGTCGTGACATCGCCCATAATTAATCCTGAAATAATCCCCGCGAAAACAGGATGACCAAAAATATTAAACTGTAAATCATCTAATATTTGATAACCTGCATACAAAGTTAATAATACGATTTGCCACCATAATATTTCCAAAGGAAACACCTCCTATTTTTTCTCTTTAACTAATGTAAAGAAATCTACTGCCTTATCGTTTGGAACCATTTGAGAAACAATTTTTACGTCTTGTGCTTCTAACTTTTTAAAATTCTCAATATCTTCATCTGTTATATTGATTGAGTTTGTAATGGAACGTGTTTCATCTGTTTGTGACATGTTTCCTACATTTAATGTTTCAATCGCAACACCTTGATGGACCAATTCAACAAAACGATCAGGACGTTTTGCAATAATCATGACACGCTGTGAATTATATTTACCGTTTTTGATATTATTTGCAGCCTTTTCAATAGGTAAAACACTTAATTTAATCCCTGCAGGTGTCGCCAGCTTTAAAGCTTGCTTATCAATATCGCTTTGTGCCACTTCATCATCAATCACTATAAAACGACTAATATTTAATTTTGTTGCCCATAAATTTGCGACTTGTCCATGAATTAATCTACCATCGATACGAGTTCCTATAATTGCCATAATGATCTCTCCTTATATATCAGAAAATTGAGGTTTTTGAATCAGATCAATGGATTCTGCGTATTTCCCTTCAGAATCAAAGACTATGATTTCATTCTTACCTTGTTTTAAAAATGCTTTTGAAATATACAACGATTGGGAAGGGCCAACCTCCCAATAACGACCTATGTTAAATCCATTAACGAGAACAACACCTTTTCCGAAACCGCTTACATCAATATGCGTATTATCCGGCGTTTCTAACTCAAATTCATAGCGATAAAATGCTGGCTGTTGTGCTGACCATGCACGTTGAAAATGTTCGTCCTTCAATTTATAAAAATCGATGTCAAATTGCTCCCAATTTTGCACAAAATGAAGATCTTGCATAAGTCCTTGCCCTAAGCCTTTACGCTGAGTCGCAGCCAATAATTTATAGCCATAATTAACGCGCCCCATATTTTCAACGAGTACATCAATTTGTGGTCGGCTTGATGCTAAAGCGACTTCAAATTGATCTCCAATTTCTTCTTGATACGCTTGATACACACATTTTTGATCAATAAAACAATGGACACGATCTCTCGCATCAACAATTCTTAACTTTTCTTGTTCTGTTGCTTTATGAATTGTTGTTCGGTACATCATATAACCGTAACCCGTGCCCGCTTCTTCCATAGATTGCGGATAAAAACTGGTTGACTTGTTTGAAATGTCCTCCAATACTTCAAAAAGATTGACCTTGCTTTCAAGGGGTATCCCTTTCCGCGACATAAATGTTTTGACTTTCGGTTCGCGCTGTTGAATATTAGGCATGACCTCTTTTAGCATCTTTTGTAACGCAAAATATTTAGGCGTCGGGTTACCAGCTTCATCTAATGGGGCATGGTAATCATAAGATGTCACTTGTGGTAAATCTTTCGTTCCCCTTGCTGAGCAACCATTCCAAAAACCAAAATTCGTTCCACCGTGAAACATGTATAAATTCACTGAACCTAACTTAATAGCTTCTCTCACTTCTTGCGCAAGATCATCACTATCACGTTTAATAACGGCTTCACCCCAACGATTGAACCAGCCATCCCAAAATTCCATACACATTAAAGGCCACTTTTTACCATATTCTTCTTGAAAAGCTTTCAGATTTTGGAAATTTTGTGTAGTTCGTGAACCAAAGTTTCCAGTAGGTAAAATATTGTCGGCTATCATACTCCCTGCGCGTAAACATTGATCCCATGCACCGTCTGAAGTAAAGAACGGAACCGTCACGCCTTCCTCACGCATCATATTGCCGATTGCTCGAAGATATTCATGATCTTCCCCGTATGAACCATATTCATTTTCAATTTGAAACATAATGATAGGCCCATTTTGATCAATTTGAAGTGGCGTTAATATTTTAAACAACACTTGATAATAACGACGCACATACGCTAAAAATTGCGGATCTCTAGAACGAATACGCATCGTTCGGTCGTTCAGTAACCATGCAGGTAAGCCTCCAAATTCCCACTCTGCACAAATATAAGGTGAAGGTCGCACAATGACATACAATCCTTCTTGTTGTGCAAGTTCGATAAAATGTTTTAAATCTCTATTGCCATCAAAGAGAAATACCCCTTTTTCAGTCTCATGAAAATTCCACGGCACATAGGTTTCTACTGTATTGAAGCCGAGCGCTTTCAAATTATACAAAGAATGATGCCAATCTTCTTTAGGTATTCTGAAATAATGAATGGCTCCCGATAATATTTTGAACGTCTTTTTATCTAACACAAACGTCTCATTGATTTCGAAACGACTCACATCATCACCTCATTTATAATTGAATAGATGTTGCTGTTTTCTGATTCACTTTATTGAGTGCTTTTAAATTCTCAAGTCCTTCATGTTCCAACCATGCTTTTGCTTCAGCTTCACCTTTTTCAACGAGTACACTTGTTGCTCCTTTCCAAGTAGCACGACCACAAAGTATACCGTTAAAGCGGGCACCATGATCTGCTGCAAACTGTAATGAGTCCATAAACAGTTGTGCTGACACACCACCGCTCAAATAAATATAAGGCAGGTCCGTCGCAGCGTCTTGTGCTTTAAATGCTTCGGCTGCTTCACTTTGTGAGATTAAATTTTCTGAACCAAAGCCCTCTACAAAGTTCATATTAACTGGAATTTCAACTTTCAATGTGTCCACTTGGAATCTAGGCTCACTAAACACACGCATCGCTTCATTAACTTTATGTGGCCGTACTTTGGCATATTCAGCTCCTTTTTCATCACCAATCGTGTCATCGTAAGTTAAAATTTCAAGTAAAAATGGTATATTTTCTGCTTGGCATTCTGCACCAATTCGCTCAATCACTGCTTGTTTTTTCGTATTGATATCATCAGGTTCATCTACGTCGTAGTACAGTAAAAATTTAACCGCATCAGCACCTGCATCTTTGAGGCGTTTCACACTTGCATTTTCAATTAAACGTGGTAAGCGGCCCGGTCTTGTCACGTCATAGCCGGTTTGCTCATAAGATAAGATTAGACCTGAAGATTCAGCATTCGCCTGTGCTGCTTCTATGCCAAACTCTGGATCCACCAAAAAACTTGATCCGTATGGTGTTAGAACTTCCGATACCAGTTTTTTAAAAAGTGATAAATTGTGATCACTCGCTTGAGCTCCAAGTAACTTTCTTAATGCGCCGCGTTGGTCCACCGCAATGGCTGCATATATCCCCTTGTCATCCACTAACCGACTTAAATCTTTTCTTCCCATTCATATCTCTCCACTTCTATTTCAGATTTAATTTGATTGACTTGTTCAATATCAATATGTCCAGTGGCTTGTTGTAATGCGTTTGACGTTCCACACGCTAAAGCTTGACGGATTAAATCTTGCGGCGCTAAATTTTCATAGACACCGTATGCAATACCTGCAACGGTTGAATCCCCAGAACCTACAGGATTGATGACTTCTTTATGTGGCAGTGTCGCGCGGTAAATTGTATTTCCCCATTTGACCAATGCCCCCGCCGCACCTAACGTGAGAAAAACATCCATCTTTGTAAAATAGGCGTGTGTTTGTAACATTTGTGCACATTCTGCAATCGTGAGCTGTTCTTTACCAACTAACATTTCGAATTCGGTTTGATTCGGCTTAATGCACTGCACCGGCAAATCGGCTTCCAACAATAATTTGAGTTCACTTGCGTGCGTATCCACAATGTTATAACTATGTTGAAAAGCACTCAGGATGTCGGCGACATGTTCAAATTTTGAGCGCCCTTCAAATTGAGGCGAGCTCCCACTCACTGTCATCACTTTGACCTCTCGTGCACGCTCGTTCAAAATTTCATAATAACGTCGCTGATCGTATTCAGTTATTAACGGCCCCGCTTCCAATATTTCTGTTTGACCGTTACGATCATTAATCGCTAGACTTTGTCTCGTTTCTCCATGAATTGAAGTAAATGCCGTAACGATGCCCATATCTTGTAATACTTTAGCAATCCACTGCCCATTAGCGCCCCCTAAATAACCATATGCACAGTAATTTGCACCTAATTGATGTAAAACTTTAGTGACGTTAATCCCCTTCCCACCAGGGTTTTTGATTTTCTGTTTGACACGATTGACGCCCCCTATTTCAATAGGATCAATCATATAAGTGATATCAACAGAAGGATTAAAAGTATGTGTTGCAATCATAGGCTCAACCCTCAACCGGATAAATCGTGACACCTTTAACAACACGGTTGATAAAGCCATCAGGACTAGGATTATCAGGATTTAAACCGAGTGCCACAGAACGTTTAGCTGCAAGCAATTGTCCAAAAATCAAATATTGTAGTGCTAATTCCATATCTGTGAGCTCTTCAGACTGAGGTAATTTGACTGTATTGTCATTCTCATTTGCTTGCCCATCTAAAATATAAGTTTGATAGCGATCTTTGACTTGTCCAACTTCTTGGATTAAATCTTTTTCGTATTGACGACGATAAGGCTGATTACTGCGCAACATAATAAAAATGGCGTCTGCACTCAATCCAGCTTTCGGACCATGTCTAAAGCCAAGTGTCGTTTCACGTGCAATCTCAGTTTGACCTGCCGTTAATTCATTGAGTTTCAAACTGACTTCTTTTGTGAGTTCGCCAATTAAACCTGTTCCAACATAGAACACTTTCGAAAAATCCAACTGACTCACTGTTTCAGCTTGAGATTCTAACCAATCAAAATTAGATGACGCAATGTCAAAGAATTTTGGACTTACTTTGCCACCGAATAATAAATAACTCGCGAATAACATGGATGAAAAACTTGAAGTCATCGCTAAAGACTTGTCATTCGTTTCGTCAGGTAAGATTACTTTAAAAACGTTGTTAACGCTTTCATTATAGGCTCCTAAAAATCCATCTTTATTATTTGTGATAAACAAATGATAAACATGGCTCGAAAGTTGATTGGCAATCTCGACTGTCGCTTTTGTTTCTGGGCTGTTACCAGAACGCGCAAAGGACACTAACAGATATGCCGTTTGTTGATCAATATAGAGTTGTGGGTCCGTAACAAAGTGCGTTGTCGGAACTGACTCAAATTCAAAATTCGGTAAGACATCTGTATTGCGTGCCATGCGGGCTACGTCCCCCACATAAGCACTTGAACCTGCACCCGTAAAGAGTACCTTTAGTTTTTTACCTTGATTTTCTTGCTCAATTTTGGCAATGAAATTTTTAAATCGTGCTTGTTGTTCTTGTACTAAATCATATGTTTTCTTTAAAGTTGCTGGTTGTTGTTTAATTTCACGATAAGTATGTGTATCATGTAACACAACAATCCCTCCTTCACTCATTCTTTTACATTAACTTGACCGTATACTTGTATTTATGACCGCTTGCGACACTTTGTGTAAATTCAATCACCGCATCGTCCATATAGCTAAAGCGTTCAATAAACATACAACTATCTTCAACGACGCCATTCAACAGTTTGGCATCTTCGCGACTTAATTTACTCGCTGTTAAATTTTCATAGGCGTTCGTAATTTGAATCCCATAATGTTGATTGAGCGTTTCATATAGCGAAACTTCATTGAAGTCAAATTGCTCTAATCCTTCACAATAACGCATCGGCAAATAGCTAATTTCATAGATTAAAGGCACATCATTGGAAAGACGTATGCGCTTTAACTCATAAACATATTGATAAGGCGTTAACTGCATTTTCTCTTGTAAAAAAGGCGTAGATGGGATGAGCTTAATACTTAACATTTTCGTACTCGCCTTATCACCATTCTTCTCAATTTCATCTTTAAAGCTATATAGCTCATTTAAAAATTGATTATATTGACTTCCCAGTACAAATGAACCCTTACCATGTTCGCGCTTAATAATACGATCTTTTTCTAAACGCTCTAACGCTTCGCGCACCGTAATACGACTCACACCGAATTCCTCACATAGATTGCGCTCTGAAGGTATCTTATCTCCCTCCTTAAATTCTCCTGATTTTATACGCTCGTGTATCCCTTGATAAATTTGATAATACAAGGGCATTTTCTCTGACATCACTTTCACCACCTACTGGTTATAACCACTTAAAGCATAAATGTAAATTTGCTATTTTGTCAAGACTATTATGATAATCATTCACTTCCAATAATCACCCTGTGCCTTATTATTATTGTTAAATAGACATTTTTAAAATTTTACTTATCTTTCTATGCTAAAATTTTTAAAATTTTAAATATTTTTTAAGATGTTTTTCTGGTTATAACCACTTGTTATTTTCCAATTATAATTCTCACGATATAAAACCATTCAAACAAGCGTTATTGTGCAATTTTACATCTTTCATAATCTTTCATTTCCCTCAAAAACTGGTATTATTTCTCGACTTACAATAATATTAAAACGTTGTCACTACAGCGTTGGAAGGGTTTACAAAAAACAAAATAAATTATATATTCAATTCGATTACTAAAGATTAGGAGTGCTTAAAAAATGACAAATAGACAAAAACAAAATTTTAGTATTCGTAAATATGCCATTGGAACCGCTTCAGTTTTATTAGGGTTTACTGTTTATATTTCTGCGTCATCAACAGCGTCTGCATCAGAATCAACAAATAATACACCATCGTCAGAAACGCAGTCCCCCCATCAAACCTCGACTCCTTCATCATCATCTGAAGACGACACCTTCGCTACTAAACAGTTAGATGATACCGTTAATGATGATGCTACTATTCATACGCAGACAATACCTGAAGTTGCTCAAACATCAAAGAGTGATACACCACAAGCATCAACAGACTCTCCTTCTCAAACAGCAAGTCAAACTCATGATAAGCCAACAGATGCACAATTAGCTCCAACAACACATTCCAACGAAGCACAATCACAGACTCAAATTAACAACGTTACATCACAACCATCGACTTTTAAGCAAGTTGAAAATGCTCAAAGTGAAGATAAAACAGCACATCCGTTTGAAACCAAACAACTAGACAAGACATCACCTACGGAAAAAACGCAAAATCGGACTGTTCAAAACGTCAAACAATCTGATGTCATTCAAGCCCAACCTTTAGTCATACATGATGCCCCTAAGCCAACTACACCTCAGAACGTCAGTACTATTGATAAACTTACTGCAACAGCACCACGACAAACACAATCAGTGGCTCAGACTGAACAAAACAATACGTCATCAAAAATGATGCAAGCTGAACCAACTGTAGATTTGTTACAGTCCAATCAAATGACAGTGAAAATTGATAAAAATTTCCCTGCTGTAAAACAATACCAATTAAAGAATGGCAAAACGGTTGACGGTCAAGTAGTAGATAACCGACAAATCATCGTAAATGGTGAAATCGTAACGCCAACCGTCTCCTACAAAAAAGTCAACGCCCATACAGCTGAATATGAATTGAGCGCGTTAGACAAAGCACATGCGATAGATGTTCATTTCACATTCCAGTTGTCTGTAGTGGATCGTACAATTGACTTAAAAATGATAGACTATAGCAACCATAATCCGAATGAGATTGTGCGTTCGTTCGGTTTTGCAGATCAATCCCTCGTCTCAGTCAACAACCAACAACGAGATGCACACCTTCAAACAACAAAAATGTCGACAAACACAATGGTCAGTGGCGATAAATCATACGACATAGACGATCAATTTGATTCTGACTTTAACGACTTAATGATGTATGGCTTTGTTTCAAATGACCAATACAGTGCCGGATTGTGGAGTAATGCGCAAATTGGTGTTGGCGGTAGCCAAGATTTTTTACGTGTAGCAGCAACTAGTGTCAAAACAGATGACGGCGTGTCAGTTGGGTTAGGTGCCGCACCATGGATACTTCAACCTTCACCAGCACATCAGGATGCAAAAACACAAGGGTTATTACCACACATTAAAATCGCCATTGCTGAAGATGAAAATCAAGATGGCAAAATCAATTGGCAAGATGGGGCTATTGCCTACCGCAATATTATGAACAATCCTTATAAGTACGAAGAAGTCCCTGAACTTGTAGGTTATCGCATCGCAATGAATTTTGGGTCACAAGCACAAAATCCATTTTTAAAAACATTAGATGGGGTTAAAAAGTTTTATTTGAATACAGATGGCTTGGGTCAATCTATTTTATTGAAAGGTTATAACAGTGAAGGTCACGATTCTGGTCATTTAGATTATGACAATATCGGACAACGTATCGGAGGCGCTAACGACTTTAACACGTTACTATCAAAAGGAGCAGATTATGGTGCACGTTTTGGTGTGCATATCAACGCTTCAGAAACGTATCCAGAATCTAAAGCATTCAATCCTGATCTATTAAAGAAAAATGAAGATGGCACTTATAGTTATGGATGGAATTGGCTCGATCAAGGTTTTAACATTAATGCTGATTACGATTTGACACATCAACGTCAAGCACGTTTTCAAGCCCTTAAAGAGATTGTCGGCGATCGCCTAGATTTTATCTATGTTGATGTATGGGGCAACCAACAATCTGGAGACAACTCTGCTTGGCCTTCTCATCAATTAGCTAAAGAAATTAATGACTTAGGCTGGCGTGTCGGTGTCGAATGGGGACATGGTATGGAATACGATTCAACCTTCCAACACTGGGCAACAGATATTGCATATGGGACTTATGAAAGTAAAGGTATCAACTCAGAGGTCGCACGTTTCATCCGTAACCACCAAAAAGATTCTTGGGTTGCAAATCATGCACCACACTCTGGTGCAGCAGATTTTCCACTGTTAGGTGGCTATAATATGAAAGACTTTGAAGGCTGGCAAGGACGTAATGATTACAATACTTATATTAAAAATATATTTGATGTTGATTTGCCTACTAAATTTTTACAGCATTATAAAGTGATGCGTATTGAAGATGGTCATCCTGTCAAAATGACAGCGAACGGCAAAACAATCAATTGGACACCTGAAATGACCGTAGATTTACAAAATGATGCAGGCGACAAAGTCACTGTTCAACGCAAGTCAAATGACTATGAAAACGATATTAACAACTATCGTTCACGCACAATTTCACTCAATGGCCACACTGTATTAGACGGAGAGCAGTATCTCATTCCTTGGAATTGGGATGCAAATGGGCAACCGCTCACAGGAAGTCAACAAAAGCTCTATCATTGGAATAAAAAAGGCGGCTCATCAACTTGGCAACTCCCTGATACATGGCACACGGACCAAGTCATTTTATATGAATTGACTGAAACAGGGCGAACAAACATGAAAACAATCCCTGTCGATAATAATAAAATTAAATTGGATCATATCAAAGCAGAAACACCTTATGTGATTTATCAAGTTCCACAATCTCATCAACAAGATGTCAATTGGAGTGAAGGCATGCACATTAAAGATGCTGGGTTTAATTCTCAAAAACTTGATGCATGGCAAATCAGTGGTGATGTCGAACAAGTAGGTATATATCAATCTGTAGCGCACAATGACCTACTTAAGATTGATAGCTTGAAACAAAAGACGCAGTTGACACAGCAACTGACAGATTTAAAACCCGGGCAACGTTACGCGCTATACGTTGGTGTCGACAACCGAAGTAAAGCTCAAACACAAATTGCAGTTTCAAACCATGGTCAAGTTTTAGCGACAAACCAAACGCAACAATCGATTGCCAAAAACTATGTCAAAGCGGATGCACATAATACAAGTAAAGTGTCAGAAACTTATAAAGGCGGCGGTAGCTACTTCCAAAATATGTATTTGTATTTTGTCGCACCTCAAGACGGGCAAGTTGATTTCACTATCAGTCGAGAAGCAGGAGAAGGCGCCACTTATTTAGATGATATTCGTGTCGTAGAAAATCCTTCAATACTCATGCATGACGGTGTTTTCCAACAAGACTTCGAAACTGTACCTCAAGGATTATTCCCATTTGTTGTTTCTGAAATTGAAGGGGTAGAAGATAACCGCACACATTTATCCGAAAAAAATGCGCCTTATACACAAAGAGGATGGAATAATAAACGTGTTGATGATGTCATTCAAGGTCATTGGTCGCTCAAAGTGAATGGTCAAGCGGGCAAAGATAAAATGGTTATTCAGACGATTCCACAAAATTTCTATTTCACACCCGGCAAAACATACGAAGTCTCATTTGATTACGAATCTGGTTCTGACGGTAGTTACGCCTTTGCAGTTGGTCACGAAGATATTTCAAAAAATCGTAATTTCAAGATTACACCATTAAAAAATACAATCGATTATCCCCATGCACAACGTGTGACATTCCGAGTGACAGGAAATGAAAATGGACAAACATGGATTGGCATATATTCGACAGACGTTCAACCTGATACAAAAGGTGTCAAAGATAACGGGCAAGTCAATTTTGAAGGCACAAAAGATTTTATTCTCGATAATTTGATTATTCGACCAGTCGATGATGTAATCGATGATACCCCTTCATCAGACAGCCCTTCACGACCGAGTGGCGATGGTTCTACTGACAACACAAGTCTTCCTGAAAACCCGACTGATCAGCAAATAAAACAGGAACCTATTGGAGGCACAACTCAAACAAGCTCACCATCCCACAACGCAACACCAGATCAACATGAATCGACATCAGACAACGCACAATCATCACCTTCAACAAATACTGAAAATTCATCAACACAACAGATACAAAACCGTGTCGCTTCAATTTCAATGGATCAGCCTTATATCAGTACATCAACAACCATCTCATCTGAAAAACATGGGCAAGTTGCAACACTTATGACGCAAGGTACAAATACAATGATTAAAGCATCAGCTAATCAAAAGCGTGTTGAACAACTTCCAGATACAGGTGCACCATCGAAAACATCAACGACACCATTACTCATGGCAATGATTGGCTTTTTCACTACTGTATTTGGACTCCGCCACACACGCCGTAAAAAGCCAACACAGCGTTCTTAAACATTTTTAGACACAGAATCAGGATATTGACGTCCAGTTCCATTCATAAATCGCACTTATCTTGCTAGTATGCTAATATTTACTGCCATAAGTGCTATCTCAAGGTAGGTTTTTTGTCCCTGACCCTTTCAGAAATTCAATTTAGCCTAATTAGTCTGAATACATGTTTTGCATTTTTCTACTAAGCAGTTTATAAATGCAATTAATAAGGATATCTGCATTTGATGCACCAACCCCTCACTATGGCAGTAGTGAGGGGTTTTTAGTGTGGTTATGTTGACTATTTATCGCTACGCTTACGTAACCAATATGCAAATAGCGCAACGATACAACCACTGATGACTGTGGTCGTGATGTGAACAAAGATATCTGTCATTTTTAGCACCCCTCTCTGCGTCTAAATTGACGCCTGAGAGATAGGCGATCTTAATTATGATATCATCTGGAATGTCTGAGTTACAGATAGCTTCCGATAAGGCTAAATATGTTAATTATATAGCGTTTACAGACTCTGTTGCTTAACTTTAATATTTTGTTCATTATCCCGATTTGACTGCGCATTCTTTTTTGTATCTAATCGTAAAATTGTCATTATCATTTATCCTAAAAACATCCCTTTGAGCAAGACACTTTCATTTTTATACGCAATATATTATTGTACTTAACAAACGGAATTAGTTCCGTTTTCCAATCTGCTTTGTTGGATATTCAATCCATATGATATTGACGTTTTTTAGCGTCATCTGTTAAATATGTGTGTGTCATTTTGAAGGGAGTTAATGAAGATGTATGATTTTACGAAGTTAGAAACATTTATCGGTTTGAATAAGCCCGCTCATTTTGAACCGACATTAGAGCATTTGAATCATTATATTCGTCAATATGTGTTACATGTCCCGTTTGAAAATATCAATGTTCAAAATCTTTTACCTCTTGCTGTGAATAATGCATCCATGATTCAAAAAATAACAGAACGGCATCAAGGGGGAATCTGTTATGAAAACAATCGACTCACATATGAATATTTGAGTCAACACGGCTATGATATGCATTTCATTGCAGCTACCGTTAATCAAGGTGAAGAAAAAGGATGGGCTGCTGAAAATGTTCATATGACGACCATTGCGACACTCAATGGCGCACGTTATTTAGTTGAAACCGGCTTTGGCGAATCCCCATTAATGGCGGTTCCACTTAGTGGCGAAATTGTAAAAGATACAACAAAACGACAGGTCTATAAAATCAAATATATTGATAATACAACATTTGACTTACTAAAAAAAATGAATGACCAATGGATAATTCAATATCGTGCGGTTGATCATTATCTAAAATTTAGAGACTTTGAAAATGCGATGGTTTATAACCAAACAAGTTTAGATTCACATTTTGTGACGGACCCTTTACTTGTTAAAAATTGGGAAACAGGTCATGTAACGATGACTGGAAGAAATTTAACAGTGACTGACCAAGGTAAAAAAGAAAAACGCCCCGTAACTCGAGAAAATTATCGTCAATTTTTAGCAGATTATTTTAACATTACTCAGACACCGATTTTATTTTTTGAACCTGAGGAAACAGAGTAGAGAGAAAGGAAACCTTAAATATGGAATTGCCTTATATTGATAAATTGGATCGTGACTTACGTGACTTCGCCTCAACAATGTATGGCACCACACTTTCAACCGAAACTTTACAAGCTTATCGTCAACAAATCCTTCGCCATGCCAAGACCTCAGTTGACGCTGACTTGGATGTAACGATTGATAAGCAAACTTTATCGACTGAAGTAGGAGAGGTCGATGTGTTGCTGTTCAACCCCCATCAAAGTCAACAACGACGGCCTGTTTATCTCTATATGCATGGCGGTGGCACAATCTCTGGTGATGCGCATTTGGATAATCAAGACAATGCACGTCTTGCACATGACCTCAATTGTCTCGTTGTGTCTATTGACTATCACCTTGCCCCTGAGACCGTATTTCCCGGGCAATTAAATGAATGTTATGGTGTGTTGAAATGGGTCGTTCAACATGCGGATGCGCTATATATCGATGTGTCGCGCATTGCCATTGGCGGTAGTAGCGCAGGTGGCTTACTCTCTGCTAGCTTGGCACAACTCGCACAAGACCGTCATGAAATCAATATCGTATTCCAAAATCTGCATATTCCAATGTTGGACATTGCGACAACCTATCAACGTCCCACTAATCCTTATGTAGGTCATTACGGTTGGACATATGAAATGAATGCATTTGCGTGGCAACAATATCTCGGCGAAGCATTCGAGAAAACAACGCTTCCACCTTACGCAGTCCCTGCGCAACGACAAGATGTGTCACAATTACCTGCGACGCTGATTACGGTAGGTAGCTTAGATTTATTTGTCGATGAAGCAATTCAGTATGCACAACGTTTAATACAAGCAGGTGTATCGACTGAACTGCATATATACCCTGGCTTATTTCATCTTGGTGAACTTATTCCTGAAGCACGTGTGGCACGCCAAATCTATCATGATCGTGTCAATGCGTTGAAACGGGCATTTTATGACTAAAACGTGCTAAGCGTCTGAATCTGGATTGTAAGTATACTTTTCAAGTGACATGCCAATGATTCAGACGCTTATTTTTTATCTCTTATATTATGTGATACTGAGCATACGATCTAAACTTTGTTTCGCATACTTCGCAGTTTCTTGGTCTACCTTAATAATTTGATCTCGGTCTCCAACCATAATCTTATCTAAACACCACGCAAGATGAGGTAAATCAATGCGATTCATTGTCAAACACGCACACATCAGTGGGTTTAACGATTCAATATGCAGATCCGTATACGTCTTTTTCAATCGCTCTACGAGATTCATCTCTGTCCCAATGAGCCAATACGACCCCTTTGGTGCATTTTTAATCTTATCGATAATATAACGTGTTGAACCTGCATAATCTGCTGCTTGAACCACATCAAACGGACATTCTGGATGCACGAGCACGTTTACTTCTGGATTTTTTTCACGCCCTATTTCAATATGCGCTTTATGAAATTTCTCATGAACAGAACAATGTCCTTTCCACAATACAATACGTAACTGATCATCACGTCCGTCGTAATCTAATTGTTTTTTAATCGGATCCCAGACTGCCATATGTTCTAAAGGTACACCTAATTCATAGGCAGTATTACGACCTAAATGTTGATCAGGCAAAAACAAAATCGTTTTACCTTGTTGCAACGCCCATTTAACAACTGATTTTGCATTACCACTTGTGACACAAGAACCTCCATGTTCACCCACAAATTTCTTAATGGCTGCTGTCGAATTAACATAAGTGAGTGGCAAAATATCTAGATGATATTGTTGTGTAAGAACATCATAGCTATGAAGCGCTTGTTGAATATTCGCCATATCCGCCATGGAACATCCTGCAGATAAATCGGGCAAATAAATATCTTGATGGTCGTCTGTGAGTATATCTGCCGTTTCTGCCATAAAATGCACACCGTTAAATACAAAATATTCCGCTTGCGTGTTTGCTTTACAAATACGTGCTAACTCTAATGAATCACCCGTAATATCAGCAAATTGAACCACTTCATCTTTTTGATAATGATGTGTCGGCATAAACAAACGGTCTCCCAATGTGTCTTTAATCGATTGAATATGATTTTCCAACTCTGCTTGTGTCATTTTCAAATAGTGTTCAGGAATAGATTTTGTCGCTGTTAACATCGGATTAAACAATTACATCACAACCTTTGCAGAAATATCAAGCGCTTTTGAAGCATAAAATAAAGCACCCATAGAAATAAAATCAACACCCGCTTCGGCATACGCGACAATATTCTCTTCGTTGATATTGCCCGAAGCCTCCGTTTGAATAAAATCTGGAACGAGATGAATATGCTGCTGTATCCACTCTGGTTGTTGATTATCAAACATAATGACATCTACACCTGCTGCTATCGCTGTTTTCAACATCGTTTCATTTTCGATTTCAACTTCTAGCTTATCCATTGGGCCTAAAAAGCCTTTAGCTTTTTCAATCGCTTCTTTCATTGAATCACTAAAATCAATATGATTGTCTTTTAACATCAAACCATCATTCAATGAACGTCGATGATTCAATCCGCCTCCAACAGTTACTGCATACTTTTCAAAGATTGCTAGTCCAGGCGTTGTTTTACGTGTATCGACAATACGTGCATCGGTATGGGCAATTTGTTGTGAGATGCGTTGTGTCATCGTCGCAATCCCAGACATGCGCTGTATCAAATTTAATACGATACGTTCCATCGTTAAAAGCGTCGGAATCGTGCCTGTAATTTCTGCGATAATCTCTCCAACCTGCACGGATGCACCATCTTTAATCTTTTGATCCACTTCAGTCGTTGGATCAAGTAATGCAAAAGCTTCTGCAATGATGACTTCTCCACAAAATATGCCCGCTTCTTTCGCTTTAATCATGAGTGTGCCTTCTGAATAGCGATCAAAAATGCGCGTCGCCAAATCTCCCTGTTGGTTATCTTCAATGTAATATTGATTGATTTTTTCTCTGACGGACAACCGATTCAACATGTTCTTGACCTCCCCTATTCATTTCTATCACTTTGTCTTGCCATTCTGTTTCACGTGCTGGATAATCTTTTCGATAATGTACACCTCTTGACTCTTCTCGCCTTAATGCGGAATGGCATATCGTCTGTAACAACTTAAGAATACTGTAATTTTGCCATGTTTCATGAGTGACTGTGCTTGTTTGGTGTGCATCATCTAATAACGTTTCAATCATTTGCAAATAGTGTGCCATCGCTTTTTGTTCACGCTCGACACCTAAAACTTCAAAGCTATATTGTTGTACTTTTTGCACATGCTGCCGCTGAATGATTGGAATATGACACACCTGTTCTTGTGGTTCCCAATTTACATGCACTAAATGCTGATTAATCACTTCCGCGCAGTTCGCTCCCATGACTAAGCCTTCTAACAATGAATTACTCGCTAAACGATTCGCACCATGGAAATTAGTACAAGCGGCTTCCCCAATCACAAACACATTCTCGATTTGCGTTTGGCCATGAATATTTGCTTGAATCCCTCCAACCGTATAATGCGCACCGGGCGTAATAGGAATTCTTTTTTCTGCTAATGCTTGAGGCATGTCTCGTTGAATTGCTTTAAAAATGGTAGGGAAACGTTGTTCAAAATGTGCCACTTCACTGATGTCGATGTAACATTGGTGACCTTGCTGTTGTTGTTGAAAAATAGCACGACTCGTCACATCTCGAGGTGCCAAACTTTTCATAGGGTGGATATCATCCATGAATGCAACATTCTCATCATTGATTAACACGCCTCCCGCGCCACGTACAGCTTCTGAGACGAGACCATAAGCTTGATCAGGTGTCCCTAGCAATGTTGGGTGAAATTGAATCATCTCCATACTTTCTAGTGTCAATTGATGACGTAAAGCAATCACAGCACCGGTCGCCACACTCTCAGACACATTCGAATGTGTTGTAAAAACATTACTCACACCTCCAGATGCAAATACCACAGCATCTGCTTCAATCGTGCGCTGGATTTGATTTTCATCGATAGCTAAAACGCCACACACTTCATTATGACTATTTTTGACAAGGTCGATGACTTCCATCGCTTCGTGTATTGTGAAACGTGGATGACTCAAATGATGCACCATATGTTGCGCGATGTAATAACCTGTCTGGTCCCCACCAGCATGTAAAATTCTAGGTTTCTGATGTGCGCCTTCCATACCATAAAGCAAGTGTTGCATTTCGTCTCTATCAAACGGCAAACCTTCATCTATCAACTGTTCGATAAGCGGATAACTTTGTTGGATGACCGTTTTAAGCATGTGAAGATCTCCCATTTGCGCCCCTGCTTCAAATGTATCACGTGCATGCTGTTCACCTTGATCTTCTTCATATTTTGAAAAACAAATGCCTCCTTGTGCAAAGTAACTATTATTTTGACTCAGACGGTCTTTAGTGACACAAATCACTTCAATGTCTGACTTCAAAGCGCGTATGAATGATAAAGCTGCAATACCACTACCGACAATAATAACACGCAATTTATTTACACATCTGTTTACACTAATATATACATATATGTTGACATTTATATACGCACTGATTTTGTCACAAAAAAACGATAAATGCAAGTGGAGGAAAAAAATAATGATTTATTTAGACAATGCGTCGACAACTAAACCTGATTCTGAAGTGCTATCGCTCTATCAAGAAGCACAAGCCTCAATGTACTTTAATAGCGAAAGTCTACACATTGGCGGAGAAATGATAAAAGAAACACTCCATTCATGTCGGACTTATATTCAACGCTACTTTAATACGACGAAAGAGATACTTTTTACGACAAGCGGTTCACACGCCAACTTAATCGCGATACAAAATTATTTAACGTCACACAAACAAGGGACCGTCGTGGTCTCCCCTTATGAGCACCCTTCTATATGGGCTGCACTTGCGCAATACGAACCTCAAATTACGGTCGTTCAAATGCCATTAAACGACCAAGCTGAAATTGATATCGCTGCGCTCGAACAGTTGCTCAATCAAGACACTTTATTAATCATCGCACAGCACGTGAATTCTGAGACAGGCTACATCTTACCTATTGAAGCGATAGCGACACTGGCACATCAGTACCATATTCCTTTTCATGTGGACGGTGTTCAAGCCGTACAAAAGATTGAACGCACATCACTCGATCAAATCTGTACTTCCTATTCGTTTTCTGGGCATAAATTCCATGGGACAAAAGGGAGCGGTGTAGTCGCCATGTCTCATGCTTATGTCCGTCCTTTAAATCAACATTATTTTCATGAACAGGGAACACGTAATGGTACACTAGACTTGCCTAGTATTCTTGCACTGACGAAAGCTTTGACCTTAACGTCGCATTTCGACCATTTACAACGTCTCCACCACTATGCAAAACAGCGCGCTGAAATGATTGGTTTCACAGTCTTAACGTTCACACAGCAAGCACCCCATATTTTAGGTTTAATGACACCTCACTTTGAAGGTCAATGGTTAATGCAGTCACTGTCTAGTCGGAATATATGCATTTCCACTGGAACAGCCTGTGGTCATGGGGTATTATTGAGTCAAGGCCTGATTCATAAAATCCAACATGACCAACTACAACCTGATCAATATATTAGAATTTCATTTTCAAAAGAAACGACAATCGATGAAATTGATCAGTGCTTTAGTCAAATTGATCATATTTTTAAAGGGGTGCCCACCAATGAGTCCAGCTGAAAAAAGACGCAAAAAAATAGTCGAGCTTCTTAAACAATCGGATAGACCCATTAAAGGCGGGGATCTGAGTGAAATGTTTGACGTTTCTCGACAAATTATTGTTAAAGATATTTCTCATTTAAAAACACAAGATTATCCTATTCACTCTACTAGCAAAGGTTATTTCTTCAATGATAAACCTCAAGGAAGGCCGTTTAAACGTGTCATCATGTGTGAGCATGACGACACGCAAATCGAAAAAGAATTAACAACCATTGTTGAAAATGGTGCCATGATTGATAATGTCTCTGTCGAACACCCTATTTACGGTACGATCCAAGCTGAATTGATGATTGAATCCATTGAAAACATTCAATCCTTTGTTGAGGATATGGCAAAATATCAAGGCACAATGTTAGCAGAATTAACAGACTTGATTCATTTGCATACCATTTCAGCAGATTCCGAAAAAATACTTGATAATGCCGTTCGAGACTTACAACAACAAGGTTTTATCGTTGACGTTCAATCATAATAAAAGATGACGCATTGATGATATACGCTCAAAATAAAACCATCATGAGTTGTCACAACTTCAAACACGCGTTGTAGCTCACTTATCTATAAAAAATATGCTCCTTTCAAAGTTTCCATGCTTTCAATGTCCACTTTGAAAAGAGCATATTTTCATTTTCAAGCTCATTAAGCTCGAGGCATCAGCTGAAGACACATCTTCAAGTGCTGTATGATGGGTATCGTAAGCCTCAACTTACATAATGCCAATCAGTTTCATCCAAAGCGAGCCAATACCTAACCAAATGATAAAATAAACAATACTTAATATAAAGTTCATCGTCCACCAACGCTGTTGACTGACATAGCCTGATGCAAAAAGAATAGGTGCAGGCCCACTACTATAATGCGTTGTGGATGCAAGTAAGTTACCAAAAAAGCCAAGCATCAAAGCACTGAACAATGGTGGCGCACCCGCTGCTATTGCGACACCCAATAACGCTGCGTACATCGCACTGACGTGTGCGGTCGCACTTGCAAATAGATAATGTGAATAAAAATAGAAAATGACTAAAATAACCAATACAATAGGCCAGCTGAGTCCACCTAGGCTGTGCGCAATCGCATGACTCAACCAAGGAATGAAGCCCAATTCATTCAATTGACCAGCCATAAGTACCAGTACTGAGAACCATATTAAAGTATTCCATGCCCCGGTTTCATTAAGAATATCTTTCCAATTCAACACACCTGTTAAAAGTAATAAAGATAATGCAATAAAAGCAGTGAGTGTTGTATCAATATGCACAAAACTTCCAATAATCCACAGAACAAGCGCAATTAAGAAAATTCCGATCATAAACTTTTCTTGTAATGCGATATTCCCCATTTTTTCTAATTCTTTTTCCGCCCAACTTTTGGCGTTTGGTGTTTCTTTAATCGTTGGGGGATAGATTTTATAAATTATAAACGGCACAACAATTAAAGAAATCAAACCCGGTACTAAAGCAGCTAAAAACCAATTCATCCATGTAATTTGTACTTTAGCTGTACTCTCTGCAAGATTTTGTGCTAATGGGTTACCAGCCATAGCTGTTAAAAACATTGCTGCTGTAATCAAATTACCTTGGAACTCTGTAAAAATAAGAAAAGCACCCACTTTGCGTTCCGTATGATCTTTCGGCGAGGAACCAAATGATTCCGATAAGGATTTAATGATAGGATACATAATTCCCCCGGCACGTGCGGTATTACTTGGTGTCGCAGGTGCCAAAATCAAATCCACACCGACCAACGAATAGGCTAAGCCGAGGGTTTTCTTACCAAATATTTTAACGAAATGTAATGCGATACGTTGTCCTAGCCCTGTTTTCACAAAACCCCTTGAAATAAAAAACGCAATCGCAATCAACCAAATGCTATTGTTGCCAAACCCTTGCACAGCCGTTTTCATATCAACAATGCCACAAGCGACCATCAGTGTAAAACCGATAATTGAAACAGCGCCAATCGGCATCGGCTGTGTAATACAAGCAATAATCGTTGCTACGAAAATCGCCAACATATACCACGCTTGAGGATCCACTGCATCAGGCTTGAAAGGCATCAACACCCAAATCAATAAACCTACCACAATTGGAATAATAAATTTATGATACTTTACATTATTTTCCATAACCATCTTCCTTTTATTTTTTTAAATGATTATTATATACCAATAGTAACATAGCCCGTTCTCATAAATAAATCGACACTCTTAAAATATTCACAGTTTTTTAACAAATATAAAATTAAGAATAAAAGTGCTTATATGCTAACGTTTTTCTATACATATTATAATAATAATTCACTGATTTTCTATTAAAAATTTATTTTCTTTATATGAAAAACCTTTACCTTTTTATAAGAGTATACTATAATGATTGTGAAATTATTCACAATATAGTGGGAGGTATTCAATATGACTACAGTAGTAAAAGAACAGAAACAAGAAACAGATGTTTTTGAAATGATTCATCTGCTGGCTCAAAACGGCCAAGCTGCCCTTGAAGGACTCTCAAAAAAATCACAGGCTGAAATTGATCACATCGTTCATGAAATGAGCATGGCTGCGGTGGATCAACATATGGCACTTGCTCGCCATGCTTGTGAAGAAACAGGACGTGGTGTATACGAAGACAAAGCCATTAAAAACCTCTATGCATCTGAGTATATTTGGAACTCCATTAAAGATGATCAAACTGTCGGTATCATTGATCAAGATGACCAAAGAGGTTTGACATATGTCGCTGAACCTGTCGGCATCATCTGTGGGGTAACACCAACAACTAACCCAACATCAACGACTATCTTTAAAGCAATCATAGCAATTAAAACAGGTAACCCGATCATCTTCGCTTTCCACCCAAGTGCACAACAATCTTCAAAAGCAGCAGCCCAAGTTGTTTTAGAAGCAGCCATCCGTGCCGGCGCACCTGAACATTGTATTCAATGGATTGAACATCCATCAGTTGAAGCAACAAAACAATTAATGAACCATGAAAGCATCGCATTAGTATTGGCTACAGGTGGTTCTGGAATGGTTAAATCTGCTTACTCAACAGGTAAACCTGCTTTAGGTGTTGGACCAGGTAACGTCCCTGCTTATGTTGAAAAATCCGCTAAAATTAAACGTGTTGTCAACGATATCATCGGTTCTAAAACTTTTGATAATGGAATGATTTGTGCATCAGAACAAGCCGCAATAGTAGATAAAGACATCTATCAAGAAGTTAAAAAAGAATTCGAAGCACATCAATGTTATTTTGTGAAAAATAATGAGCTCAAAAAATTAGAAGCAGCTGTGATGAAGGATGACCGCTCTGCAGTGCGCCCTGACATCGTAGGACGTCCAGCTGTAAAAATTGCTGAAATGGCTGGAATTAAAGTACCGGAAGGCACAAAAATGTTAATCGCTGAACTAAAAGGTGTCGGTGAAGACTATCCTTTATCAAAAGAAAAACTCTCACCTGTACTTGCTATGGTCAAAGCCACTTCAACAGAGCACGCCTTTGATTTATGTGAAGCAATGCTACATTTAGGTGGCTTAGGTCATACAGCTGTCATTCATACTGAAGATGAACAACTCCAAGAAAAATTTGGTCTTAGAATGAAAGCTTGTCGTATTCTTGTAAATACACCATCATCTGCTGGAGGTATTGGTGATATGTATAATGAATTAATTCCTTCCTTAACTTTAGGTTGTGGTTCATATGGTAAAAACTCAGTTTCCCATAACGTTTCTGCAACAGACTTAATTAATATTAAAACGATTTCAAAACGCCGCAACAATATGCAATGGGTAAAATTGCCACCAAAAGTTTATTTTGAACAAAATTCACTTCTTTATTTAGCTGAAATGGATAAAGTAGAGCGCGTTGTGATCATTTGTGACCCAGGTATGGTGGAATTCGGCTATACATCTTTAGTGGAAGGCGTCCTCAGACGTAGAAAAATTGAACCTCAAATTAAAGTATTCAGTGAAGTTGAACCGAACCCTTCTACAGATACTGTATATAGCGGTCTCGATATGATTACAACTTTTAAACCAGATACAATCATTGCGCTTGGTGGGGGTTCTGCAATGGATGCTGCGAAAGCAATGTGGATGTTCTTTGAGCACCCAGAAACATCTTTCTTTGGCGCTAAACAAAAATTCTTAGACATACGTAAACGTACGTATAAAATTGGAAAACCTGAAAACACAAAATTCATTTGTATCCCTACAACTTCAGGTACAGGTTCAGAAGTGACACCATTTGCTGTTATCACAGATAGTGAAACACATGTTAAATACCCTCTCGCTGACTATGCACTTACACCAGACATTGCCATTGTTGACCCACAATTTGTAATGAGTGTGCCAAAAAGTGTAACAGCAGATACAGGGATGGACGTTTTAACACATGCCATTGAATCTTATGTATCTGTTATGGCATCTGATTATACAAGAGGTTTAAGCTTACAAGCGATTAAACTTACTTTTGAATATTTAAAATCATCTGTCGAAAAAGGTGATAAAATTTCAAGAGAAAAAATGCATAACGCTTCAACAATGGCAGGTATGGCATTTGCCAATGCATTTTTAGGTATCTCTCACTCAATTGCACATAAAATCGGTGGAGAATATCACATTCCACACGGACGTACAAATGCAATCTTATTGCCACATGTTATTCGCTATAATGCTAGAGATCCGCAAAAACATACCCTTTTCCCTAAATACGAATTTTTCAGAGCGGATACAGACTATGCAGACATCGCTAAATTCTTAGGACTCAAAGGAAATACAACAGAAGAACTTGTGGAAGCTCTTGCTACAGCTGTCTATGAGTTAGGTCATTCAGTCGGAATAAAAATGAACTTAAAATCACAAGGTGTGACAGAAGAAGTACTCAATGCGACGATTGATCGTATGGCTGAATTATCTTACGAAGACCAATGTACAACTGCCAATCCAAAAGAACCTTTAATCAGTGAACTGAAAGGTATCATTCAAGCCGCTTATGATTGTGAAGCATAACGATTTTTCAGCATCACCTATTCAAATTTAAAATTCGGGGCGCCTGGGACATCGCTACACCTTTATCCGTAAACGACTCTTAACCCTCATAAAACCAATGAGGGACGCAGCCCAATTCAACTATACCCAAACTGCATTGTCCCGGGCGCCCCATTATTGTCGATGTATCAATTTTAGTCATAAAATGCTGAAGAACGTTAAAAATATTGGGACAATCAATCCCATAATAAATAGCGCTAAGATGATTTTAATAGAAAATTGTCTTAGCGCTTCCTTTTTATGATGAAACTTCGTATTATATGACTTCGTTTGTATAAATTACTAATAAATTAAATAAAAAATCCGAGACTTTTCCCATTAGGTTAAAAAGCCTCGGATTTTAAATACTACAATCCAATCGTTAATCTAATTCAGGTAATTTTGAAACTAATGCTTCACGATTTGCTTCAAATTGTGGTGGTAACATTAATTTTTGACCTAATTGATCTTTAGGTTCATCACGGTCGAAACCTGGTCCAACAGTCGCAAATTCAAAAATGATATGACCACGTTCTTTAGTGTAAACTGCTTTAAAATAATTTCTATCTTTTACTTCAGTCACGTGGTAACCTTCGCCCACTAAATAGTTTTGCCAATCTTTTTGTACATTCTCATCATCCACAGACCACGCGATGTGATGTACTGTACCTACACCCCAACGGCCTTCTCTCATTGGTGTTTTTGGAATAATGATATGATGTTTGAGTTCGCCCACTGTTTCAAAATGAAACGCATCTTCAGTGTGTTCAAGCTCTACTAAGCCTAAATCATCTACTAATTCTTTTAATGTTTCAACAGGACGAAGTGATAGCAATACGGAACCATGAAAACCTAAAATACTATTCGTATCACTTTCTTCATCGCTTTCCACTAATGCTAAATCAAGACCATGTATATCTTCAAATTCAATTGTTGGTCTTTGGAATAAAGATGTTTCTGTCACTTCTACATGATGGTCTTTAAGACGTTGAATCCAATAGTCTTTAGAATTTTTAGGGATTCTAAATGCAATACGACCTACTTGACCACTTCCGACACGACCTTCTCTGGCATTCGCCCATGGGAAGAACGTAATCACTGTACCTGGGTCTACATTATCATTTGAAAAATATAAATGATATGTGCCTGGATCGTCAAAGTTCACTGTTTTTTTAATCAAACGTAAATTTAAAACTTCTTGATAAAATTGTTTATTTTCTTTTGGATGTCCTACAATTGCTGAGATATGATGGATGTTTTTAATTGCTTCCATGTTGTCTTCCTCCTCTTTCTGTTCACAGTATTTTGTCATTACTTTTCATTGTCATCTTGAATTGATTTGTAGTAACGAGACTTATCCGATTGTCCTTGAAAGCTCTTCGTATAAAAAGGCGGATCATCTGTTTTAGTCTCATCTGTTGTTAAAATGGCTCTATTTAAATGCATGACTTCCCCGTCTTTAACAAGAGAAAAATCTCCATATAAGAAAATCTCTCCATTATCACCATAAGTGACTCTCGTTTCGTCGTGTGATTCTAACTCATTTGAAGCCAGCTCATAAGTTAACGCACCGCTTGGACAACGCTCAACCACTTCAGCGATATGTTCTGCAGTATCGTTATCCGGATTAATCCACGGTCTTTGATTGACATCGAACACATGACTTAATCCACGTACACACTCCGTCGCATGTACACATCGTTTAGGCTCAAAATAGACATTGATATCTGATCCGGTATACTTTTTCGCCAATGCAAACACTCCATTCTTGAGTTTTAAAACAACATACCTGTATCATTTCATAATTGACAGTCATTTCATTCAATACCTAGTATAATAATTATACTACAACGAATTGTAACGAAAGTAAAGCAACATGTTCTCGCTGTTAATTTTGATAACACAACACCTATACCCGAATTGCATCTAAATACACTTTACGTATAAAATGAATCTTATTTTCATTCCAAAATATAGCGTCCAATGATGATTGATGTGATCTCATACTGATCATTACCCCTCAATCCATCGCACAAGGAAAGTAAAATCAAACAAATCTTACTGACTACTGAAAAAAGAATAAGGCTCTATATATTGCTTATCAGTATATTTTGAAAGTGAGATTCATAAATAAAAGAAGTCTTATGAATTTTATATGCTCGACTGAGGTAACAGTAAATTACAAAATGATAGTTATGATAAAAATATGTATTATTTAAAAACTATTATTTATTTAAATAAAGTGACATTTAGGAACGAAAATACAACACTTAAGAATTTTAGACCAAGTAAAGTTTTAAGTTTGATAATATGTGAGCGAATTCAAATAACAGGTAAAGATAAGTCAAAAAGGTCATTACTATGATAAAGAATTTAAAGTTACATCTAAAGATAAAATCGAAGACGAATCCTTTAAAAACTTACCTCCTAAAGAACGTGGATGGTGCGAATGAGCAGTCGGTGCGTTATGTGGTACAGGTGGTGCAGGAGGATGTTGGGCAGCAGCTACTGCATTAGGTATCACAACCGGTTGGGGAGGATTTACTTTAGCCACAATTTGCGGTCTAATAACATCCCTGGGTTGTAACGGTGCAACTAATTACATCTGTAAATAGGGAAGGCGATTACATGACAATGTTTATAATGATATTTCTTTTTGTATACTCTATTGTAATTACGTTAATGTATTTTAATAAGAAGAAATAATACTTTATGAGATTAAAAGACTCTGAGTAACTCGGAGTCTTTTATATTATAGAACAAATGAGATGAGTTCCTTCTTAGCCTCAATAATGTATAGAAATAACTCAGCAATATAAAATATTCTTAGGATTTGATAAAACAGCAATTTCAATTTTTTAGTTTGAGAAAAAATTTTGACAAAAAACCCAGTAATTAGATAAAGTTTCAAGATAAAGTCCAATACTAGAATTTTGATCTTTTGTGTAACTAAAACTGTACAATTGTTAGTATTCTGATATGCATATTCGTTATACAATTTTTAAAATCAAGATTGCAAAATCATAAAAGATAACAGTAAAAATTGAAAAAAGCTTCCTTAAGAATGGAGATAAAAGACTCTGTACTAAATAAGACACAAGATTGATTTGCCAGTTCCAGTTAGGATAGAGTCGCAATGTTTGGATGTACTCATAATTATAAAATAGAGTAACTTGTCCTTTGAGATTTCATTGCATTTTAAAAATGACTACTAACATCGCATAGACATTATACTATGGATACTGTAGCCATTCTTAAGATTTTATTTACTTATTTTTAGGTATATGTGAAGCAGACATCGAGCATGTCCTAAACCCATAGTGCATGTCCCACATACACTGTCTTTCATGACTCATAACCTTTAATTAATATACAAATGATAGATGTCACACGTGAAACATTTTCTCTCTCTTTGGTTGTCTCATCCGTGCAATTTCAGTCATTTTTATATGCATTTAATTAAAGCATCATCGCTAATTTCAATTGATCTAACACACCACTTGAAGAACCTGGGAATGCAAAGATCATTTGATTTAAGTCTCTTGCAGTTAGTTTTTGGTTAACAATGAATGTTAGCAAGTTGATCAAATCAGGTGCGTCGTCACCATAAATAGCCGCACCAACGAGGCGTTTTTCGCTATCTAATACGATTGTCATTTCTGCTTCTGTTTCATTTTTGTATTCAAATACCATTCTTTTACCAAATGGAATGTCGATCACTTTGTATTCGTCGTTATTTTTCGCTTCTTCGATACCTACACCGATATTAGATAATCTTGGAAGTGAGTATAATACAGATGGAATTGCAGGGTATTGGATTGGCATTTCATTCATTTTTAAAATGTGTGCTGCGATGTAATTAGATTCGAATGTCGCAGTTGGTGTCAATTTTGGAATCATTTTTTCAATAACGTCACCACTTGCGTAAATGTTAGGTACATTTGTACGTAAATATTCGTCAACTTTTACACCGAATCTAGAGTATTCAATACCTACTTCTTTTAAACCAATGCCTTCAACGTTTGGCATACGTCCAGTTGCATCTAAAACGTAGTCAGATTGGATTGTTAAACCTGATTGTGTCACAACATCGTAGTTTGTACCATTTTCTTTAACAGCAACTACATTTTCGCTCATGTGGAAATGAACGCCTTCTTCTTTTAATTTGTCCATTAATTTTTCAACGTGTGCTGAGTAGAAGCCTCTTAATGGTTGATCATCCACATGAATCATGTGTGTTTCAACACCTGCTTTAACTGCGATTGAAGCGAATTCAATACTAATAATGCCTAAACCAATGAAAGTAATGCTGTTTGGCATGCTTTCAAGTGATAAGAAGTCTCTACTATTTTTTGTGAATTCTTTACCTTCAATGTTTAATTCGTTGCTATGTTGACCTGTAGCAATAACGATATTTTCAGCTTCATAGCTTTCACCATTCACTTCAACAGTATGAGCATCTGTAATTTTACCAGCACCTTCAATAATATCGATGCCTTGTTGTTCAAGGATTGCTTTCATTGTACCTGCCATCGGGTCAATCACTGAATGTTTATAATTCATAAGATTTTCCCAGTTTACTTCTAAGTTTTCTGTATTAATAATGTTTGGGTAGTGAGAAGCTTGTTCTAATACTTCAAATGGATTTTCTAACAAGATTTTTGCGTTACAACCATAGTTTGTACATGTTCCCGCAATACGATCTTTTTCAATGATTGCGACAGATTTACCTGCATGTCTTAACGCAATTGCGCCATGCCATGCAGCGTGACCACTACCTAAGTATACTACGTCATATTTTTTCATTCTTATTCATCCTTTGTAATATTTTTTAAAGTTTCCTCTAGTTTGTCCATTGTTTCTTTTGCTTTTAAGTATTCATCTAAATCAAATTTTGAGGCAATACATCCTGAAATGGCTTCATGTACCGCTTCTTGTTCTCTACGCCCTTTTTCAGTTAAACTCACCAACAAATGGCGTTTATCTGTTTCGGACTTTTCTCTCTTTATCCATCCAGCAGATTCTAAACGCTTCAACAACGGTGTCAATGTATTACTCCCTAAATCTAACCTTCTCCCTATAGACTGTAGATTTTGGGGATTTTCTTCCCATAATGTTAACAAAACGAGATATTGAGAAAATGTTAACTTAAACTGTTTGAGCTGATGCTCATAAAATTTTCCAAACAATCGATTAACGTTATAAGCAGAAAAACAAAGTTGATTTGCTAGCTTCATCTCCTCACTAGACAATTGATCTCCCCCTATTCCAATCGTGCACGATTGATTAAAGATTAAACCATCCCCAATAAGAAATCAAATAAAAGAACTTCGTTTATTATAATTTTTTTATTGTTTTGATATATAGGCTTGTCATGACACCTGTCCGCGCGATTAATAAAAATATGACATGTTTTAATTCAATAAATAAAAAACAATGCTTGTGTGAAAAATGTCATCACATAAGCATTGTTTTGGCATTAGCACGATACAACGGAATTATCTTTGATGTAATCAATCATTCGTACAATCAGTAATCATTATAAATACTTTTCCATAATCACTTTATTCGATTCGGTAAAAGCTTCGTTATGGCTTGATACGTAACCTTCTTTTCTAGCTTCAGGATCAATGTATTGCTTTGCTAAATTCGCAGCGTTCCCAGCATCACTAAATGCACTTGCGATCAAATGGACTTTCGCATCGTGATGGACAATATCCCCACAAGCATAAATACCGGAAATGCTTGTTGACGTATTACCAAATCCTTTGATGCGATAGGAATCAAACATATCTAATTGTGCTGTCGATGCCTCTAACAACGTACTTTCTCGATCAAAGCCATGACTAATAATCACATCATCAACACTTTTTATCGTCGTGTTCCCTGTCTCTAAATTTTCAAGTTTCACTTCTTTGATTCGTTGCTGTGTTTGATCCCCGATTAATTGTTTGATGTGTGTATTCGGCATTTTTTCTACATCTAATTTTTCTATGATTTCATTCATCGCTTCATAACCACGGATTTCATCTTTTCTATAAACTAACGTGACACTTTTCGCATAACCTGACAAATCACAGGCCCAATCTAAAGCCGAATTACCTGAACCTGAAATCAGCACATTTTTATTTTTAAAATGTTTCAAAGCTTGAACCGTATAATGTAAGTTTGTCAGTTCATATCTAGACGCATCTTTAATATCTAAATGCTTCGGTTTAATGATACCGCCGCCTATTGCAACAATAACCGCCTTTGAAGAATAAATGTGACCTTGTTCTGTAGTCACTTCAAAATGCTGCTCCTCTTTTTTAGTAATATCTATTACACGTTCTTCCAAACAGACTTCTGGATTAAAATGAAGACCTTGTTGAACGATATCTTTAATAATTTGAAAGCAAGGCTTTGGAGCAAGACCGCCAATATCCCAAATAATCTTTTCAGGATAAATATTCATTTTTCCACCTAATTTATCTTGAACATCAATGAGCCTTACCGTTAATCCTCTTAAACCCGCGTAAAAACTAGCATATAATCCTGCAGGTCCCCCACCAATAATAGTCACATCTTTCATCATAGACATCCTCCTGTTTAGTACATAAACTTCTTATATGAACTAAGTATGCTACAATTGATAATAATTATCAATATCAACGATGGCTAGGCGTGTTCAACCTTGAATGAAAAGCATGGACGTATCCTTTTGTCCGTTTTCCCTATTTTCTGACCATGCGCTTTGATGGTCTCACTTTAAAACCGATATTTATTTTTTACTCGGAATATAAAAATGAGCATGTTGATAATGAAAAGTAATATCAGAAACATCAAAAGGTTGTCCTGTAGATGTATAAAATATCTGATGATAACGTAAACAAGGTGCACCAGCTTTTAATTGTAATAAAACCGCTTCCCTCTCATCGAGTTGATCCACATTGAAATAGATATCCGAAAAGCCAAGTCGTATTTGTAAATCATTTTGTAAATAATTGAAAATAGAGCCTTCTGCAATCTCTTGATTTAAATACTTTACAATGCGCTTATTAAAGTAAGAATATTCGATGCACAATATCGTGCCATTCATATAGCGCACGCGTTCCAAATAGTAAACCTGCTCCCCGGGTCCTAACTTAAGTGCTTGCATCACGGACTTAGGTACCTCCATCACTAATTCTAATTTGATAACATCACTAGTTATATAGTGATC
Source organism: Staphylococcus sp. 191 (assembly GCF_011174885.1). Lineage (NCBI taxonomy): Bacteria > Bacillati > Bacillota > Bacilli > Caryophanales > Staphylococcaceae > Staphylococcus > Staphylococcus sp. 191. The sequence continues at coordinate 61,316 of NZ_PNRJ01000008.1, forward strand.
CGCTAAATGACTTGAAAATCCGTCCGTTTTAAACACATTGATATAATCACTACTTTTAGCATTTCTAACAAAAATACCACTACCTTGTGCTTGATAAATTCGCCCATCTTGTTCAAGCAAGGTCAGCGCTTTAATAATCGTACTTTTACTCACGTCGTACATGTCTTTAAATGCCGCCACACTCGGTAATTTATCACCTGGCTGATAATTTGAACTTTCAATTAATGTATGAATTTGTTGCGCAATTTGTTCATACTTCAACAATCTGAATCCCTCTTTTCAATAGACATCAATTTATTATAGCACGCCTCTAAAAATAAGAACGAACTTTACATATTGTACCGGTACAATTATAATAACTTTGAACAATATACTTTAGTCTATTAAATGAAAAGGTGGTATGAAAATGAGTCAATTACCTCAAAATTTCATGTGGGGCGGTGCACTCGCAGCCAATCAATTTGAAGGCGGCTATGATCAGGATGGCAAAGGACTTAGTGTCATGGATGTCATCACTGCAGGTGCTCATGGTAAGGCGAGAAGAATTACGACACACGTCGAACCTGATGCTTATTATCCTAATCATTTCGGTATCGACTTCTATCATCAATATCAAGAAGATATCGCGTTATTTAAAGAATTAGGCTTAAAATGCTTACGAACTTCCATTGCGTGGACGCGGATATTCCCCAAAGGCGATGAAGCCACTCCTAATGAAGCCGGCTTACGATTTTACGACAAAATCATAGATACCCTTATCGAGAATGGTATCGAACCTGTCATTACTTTATCTCACTTCGAAATGCCCCTCCATCTTGCGCACACCTATGGCGGATTTCGAAATCGAAAAGTCGTGGATTGCTTTGCTCGTTTTGCAGAAGTGGTCTTCGAACATTATCAAGATAAAGTCACATATTGGATGACTTTTAATGAAATTAATAATCAAATGGACGTACAAAACCCTCTGTTTTTATGGACCAACTCAGGTGTTCAACTCAAGCCTGAAGACAATCCTGAAGCAGTGTTATACCAAACTGCTCATAACCAACTCATTGCGAGTGCACGTGCGGTCAAAATTGGGAAGCAAATTAATCCAAACTTTCAAATAGGCGCAATGATATCGCATATCCCTATTTATCCTTATTCTTGTCATCCTAAAGATGTGATGGAAGCACAAATCGCAAATCGTTTGCGCTTTTTCTTCCCAGACGTGCAAGTTAGAGGCTATTATCCTCATTACGCCATTAAAATGTTTGAAAAACAAGGTTATGATATCGGTTGGCAAGAGGGAGATGATGTTCTGTTAAGAGAAGGGACTGTCGATTACATCGGTTTTAGTTACTACATGTCTACTGCAGTGAAACATCATGCCGAAGATTCACCTGAAAATAACATTATGAATCACACTTTACCTAATGCTGTAAATAACCCTTATATCGAATCAAGCGATTGGGGTTGGGCGATTGATTCGATAGGCTTGCGCTACACACTCAATGTATTATACGAGCGCTATCAACTCCCCTTATTTATTGTAGAAAATGGCTTCGGCGCTGTTGATCAAGTCGAAAATAATGAAATCCATGACAGCTACCGTATCGATTATTTAAAACAACACATTGAAGCTGCGATTCAAGCCGTTGATGAAGATGGCGTCGACTTGCTCGGTTACACACCGTGGGGCATCATTGATATTGTGTCTTTTACGACAGGTGAAATGAAAAAACGTTATGGTTTAATCTATGTTGATCAAGATGACGAAGGGCATGGATCATTAGCACGTTTGAAAAAAGATTCATTTTATTGGTATCGTGAGGTCATTCAATCTAATGGAGCAAACCTATCCTCACATTGAGGCTACAACCCCGTGTTTCGCACCTATAAATCACCACACTTTTGAACCTCTATTTCTGCACACCTACTGTGCAGAAACTCATAATTTTAAAAGAATAGTATAAACTTGCCCTTAATTTTAGATTTTGAAAGGCGTGGAACGGAAAAGAGAAAAGATTTCCGCTTCACGCCTTTGTTAGTATCTCTTCCTATATTTAAATTGACATGCCGTTATATCTTCTTGTCGTACAACAGATATTTTCAATCAAAACCAAAAATGAGATATATTTAAATTTAGTTTTTGACTGATTTGTGAACAAATCTATCTTAATGTTGTGATTTGATTCACAACTGAGTATAATTAAATCAAACATGAGATATATTTATTATACTAAAATCGCTTAGTATCTCTATATCTATTGGGAGATTTTTATTATGATTAAATGGCTACAAGAAAGTAAAATTGCGAGTGTAATTTTGTTATTACTTCGTTTATATTTAGGAATTAGCTGGTTCAAAGCGGGGATTGGAAAATTGTTGGGTGGCGGTTTTAATGCAGGCGGCTTTTTACAAAATGCAGTACAGCATCCTGTTATGTCTGAAGCAGGTGTTCAATACCCGATTTATACATGGTTTCTTAAAACGATTGTCTTACCTATGACACCTTTAGTTAATGTACTCATCCCACTATTAGAAGTCATTGTAGGCTTATTATTAATCTTAGGTTTATTCACTTCAGTGGGTGTATTTGTTGGTTTAATCCTCAATTTCATGTTTTTATTCGCAGGTACTGTTTCAGTTAACCCACTTTACATCTTAATTAGTATTTTTATTTTCATGGGTGGCTATAATAGTGGCAAAATTGGGTTAGATTACTTTATTAAATCCATTTTAAGCATGAAGTTTTTCAGATTCTTTAACTATTATCCTGAAAGTCATCAGAACCATACAAAATCACTTCAATAATCTTATAAATTCATATGCATCATAAACAAGCATCAATGTGATGCATCCCTTCACATCGAAATAAAGCACCTCAAAAAATCATTTGTAAATGGTCATTTGAGGTGCTTTATTTTGTTATGCCATCTCACGTACATGATGGTCTTTCATAAAAGTTTCTATCACAGTTTGAACGGCCTTATCCCAATAAGCATAATCATGTCGACCTCTACCATCTTTAAAGTTACAACGGATACCATTTTGTTGTAAATAATGCACAAAGTCAACGTTACTCTGATAAAGAAAATCTTCTGTGCCACACATCATTAAAAACTCAGGGGTTTGTTTTTGTTTATTAACCGCTTCGTCTACCAAATAGTAAGGATCAAAAGGTGTCCCCACAACTTCTGTGACTTCACCAGCAATCGCTTTAGGCTTGAAATCAGGGAAAGTGTAATGGGCAAGTGTTTTCACATCGACAGCAGCAGAGAGTGGTGCGGCTTTCGCAAATCTTTCACCTGCCGTCAAAGCGAATTTAATCGTACCATAACCGCCCATTGAATGACCTGCTATAAAATTATCTTCTCGTGCTTTTGATAAAGGTAAAATTTGGTGCACGTAATCCCAAACTTCTAGAATATAATCATAGTAACTATGTCCGTAGACCATGTTAGTGTAAAAACTGTGGTCTGCATTGGGCATAATCACCGCAAGTTGATGCATATTGGCATAGCGTTCAATACTTGTAAAGCGTGTGTAAGCAGTGTGATCACTCGATAACCCATGCAATAGTAATAATGACGGGAATAGTTTAGGTTGTGCATTGGGTTAAACATAGCTTCTGTCATCAGGTAAAATGACCGTTAAAGATTGATGCATCCCAATCGTTTCAGATAGATAGTTGATTTCTAATCGTGCCAAAATACTCACTCCTTTATGACTCATTACGCTTTTTATCTTACGTCTTTCTTATTTTAAATGTCCACAGATTTGAAAGCTTTCAACTTTACAAATAAATATAAAGATAATACATTAAATTTGTAATAACCCTAATAGTAATAAAAAAATTAACGCATGTATTAAACAGAAAAGGTTGAGTGATTATGACAAAAATAGCGATTATCGGCCCAGGTGCGGTGGGTACAGCCATTGCATCCGCCCTTGACACACAAGATGTCACATTATTCGGTAGACAAAATAAAACTGTCACTTACGTAGACGAAGCAGTATCTGAAACGAAACAAGTCAACGTTCATGCCCTTAAAGAAGCCACTGATGTTTATGATGTTGTTTTTATCGCAGTGAAAACACATCAAATAGATACCATTTTAGATGATCTTAAAAATATCACGCATCCCGAATCACGCGTTATTCTCGCGCAAAACGGCAGTGGTTTACTTCCAAAATTAGAAGCGTACCATGCTTATCAAGCCGTTGTTTATATTAGCGGCGCCAAACAAGATAATGTTGTTAGACACTTTAAAGATTATAAAATTCATTTGCGCCGTGACGCTTTTACAGAGCAGTTAGCAGAAAAGATTCAAGATTCACAGTTATCTCTTATCTTAGAAGATGATATTGATAAAGCCATTTGGTTTAAACTCATCTTCAATCTTGGAATGAATACGTTAACCGCTTTAGGTCGCGATACAGCACGCTTATTAAAAGACCCTCGTATGGAACAATTATGTCGTAATCTTTTAAATGAAGGCTTACAAGTTGCAAATGCAGTGGGTATCACTTTTGAGGATTCCTTTATTGATGACGTCATGGCTGCTTATCAAATATTCAATGATGACACAGCAACAAGTATGTATTACGACACGATGGGCGAACAACCCATTGAAGTAGAAACGATTCAAGGTTATATCTATCATGAAGGTCAAAAACACGGTCTTCATATTCCTTATATTGAAACAACATATACCTTATTAGCGCATCAAAATGAAACAAGATTAAGATAAAAGAAAAGGGGATGAGCAGCAATTTCACTGCTCAACCCCTCTTTTTTGATAAATCACTTATGCTTGGCTATTTTTCATTTCCAATTGATGAATTTGATGTGTCAACATTGTATTGACGGGCGTAGGAATTTGAAGTGTCTCTCCATATTTTGCAATTTGACCATTTAAATAATCTATTTCTGTCAGACGACCATTTTTATAGTCTTGATGCATAGATGGATAATGCAAGCCTTGCTTCTCTTTTGGATAAGCCCCTTCAATTTTTTGAATTAATGCTGTTTTGTCTAATTCTACTCCTCTTGCTTTAGCGACAGCCACAATTTCATCGATAATCGGCACAATCATGTTCCGTGATTGATCATAGCTTCCGAAGTCATAAATGGTTTTATCTAAAATTGGACATAATGGGTTTAACACACTATTTAAAGTGGCTTTTGACCATATCGCTTCAAAGACATTGGCATTTACGTGAGGATGTAAGCCAGCCTCATCCAATGCTTTGAAAATGATTTCTGTTTGCTCATCTGAATCTCCACTTGCACGATAAAATTCAATAGCGCCTTCACCTTCTAATAATAATTGCCCCGGTCCACGTAATCCGGCTGTCCACATTGTCACTGCTAAATAGATTTGTGACATCGGTACAAATTTTGATAAACGCTCATCGTGACCTAAACCATTCATCATACTTAAGATGGCTGTTTTTTCATGAATAGCTCCTGCTTCTTTCAAACGTGTTAACATTTCTTCTGATTGCATTGCTTTCGTTAAAATAATGATTAAATCATAAGTTTCTGACACTTCTTTTGATAAAACAGCTGGGATTTCAACTGTGTAAGTTTTCGTCTCTGTTTTTACTTCCATACCTTTTTCGTTAATACGTTGGACATGTGCTTCCCAATTATCAATCAATGTTACATCATAGCCGGCTTCTTTAAGTGAAACCCCTATTCTTCCGCCCATAGCACCTGCGCCTGCAATTGCAATTTTATACATAAACCTTCACTCCCATATGATATTGATTCCTTTTATGCTTCAGTATCGAATGTAAAAATAGTGGCGTCGTATAATTTTAAAACTTTCATAAAGAGATAGTGGAAAAACAAAGCTGAAACGAAAGGTACAATGACGTAACAAACTAAAACAATAAGTAAGCTACTCAACATACTTGTATCCAATAAAGCAATGGTTTTAATTGGCCCAATCAATCCTACTAAACCAAATCCTGCCGATTCTGGTACACCTTGAATATTGAAAAGGCTACTCACAAAACCTGAAACAGCTGCTGTACATACCACAGGCAACAACAACATTGGATATCGAATCATATTCGGCATCATCATCTTCATCGCACCTAGTAAAATGGCAATAGGTACACCCACTTTATTCACTTTCCAAGTACCAATAGCGAGCATAATCGCACTCGCTGCAACCCCAATTGCGGCTGAACCTGCTGCTAACCCTGAGATGCCAATCGCAATCCCAATTGCTACTGTGGAAACCGGTGAAATGATAATAATTGAAAATAATACCGCTATAATGATAGACATGATGATAGGTTGTGTGTTTGTCACACTATTGACTATCTCACCTATTCCTAAAGTAATCCACTTTGTATAAGGTAAAAGTAACAACCCGATTAAACCAGCAATACCTCCAGCAATAATTGGTAAGAGGATAATATTCAAACTTCCAAGTCTGTCTTTGATGATGAGAATAATACCTACGGCGATGGCAGCGGTAATCATCGTGTTGATTAAATCACCAATCCCAACCAATACCCATTTATTCTCTGAAAATTCAGCTGCTCCAGAGCCTACAAATGCAGCTGTACCAGTAACGACTGTTTGCATTGGATTAAAACCAAACTGTAAAGCGATTAAAACCCCTGTAATAATTGGAATTGTAAATTGTATACCTTGTACCACATAAAGTAACGTAGAAAAGAAATCGTGGTATTGACTTAAATAGCTAAATAATCCACCTAAAATTGCATTGGGTATCAAACCAACGACTATTGCTAAGGCCACTCCATTTAATACATTGAATAGAAATTTCTTTGGCGTAAGTTTTTGTGTCTCTTCCATCACTGTTCTCCCTTTTTCCTCTATTTGTGAACACGCTCACATTCTTTACCCAACTCCATTATAATTGAACACTCACATAAGTCAATAGGATTGACTGTTTTTTAATATCTTTCTTATGTTTTACTTTTACACATCCCCTTGGATGCATCGTTGTATAACCTAATAACAACATCCAATTGATGACTGTCTTACACTTGCATTCTTAATTGCGTGCATACTTCATATAATTTGTGGTATATAAAGTATATAACAAAAGAAAAGGTGATGATTGTATGGCAGAAATTAAACATGGAGATAATAAGTTTTATGTAGGTGAAGACGAAAATCATTTGCAAGCTTTAATGACCTATGTCCCTGTTGGGAACAGTCGTATCATCATCGATCATACTGAAGTCGGTGACGAATTAAAAGGTCAAGGTGTAGGCAAACAATTAGTTCAAGCAGCCGTTGATTACGCACGTGAAAGCAATATTAAAATTCATGCTACTTGTCCATTCGCTAAAAGTGTTTTAGAAAAAACAACCGAATACCATGACGTCTTTGAAAAATAAAACACAGTCACAGTTGGCATTGTTAAAAGTGTCATCTGAAAATTTTTGGAACACAATAAACCCGTCCTTGCATTCAATAAAATGCATGAGACGGGTTTATTTGTGACTTTGCGCTTGATTTGTTGATTATTGTCGTTTAATAAGGTTGTTGTTGGATTTGATTATTTTGCATTTTTAATGGAATTTCATAGTATTGGCAGTTTTCCCATGATAAATAATCTTTGAAAATGTGGAAACCTTGGTTAAAGAATTGATTCAACAATTTTAATGTTTCTTGTGATGCTTCAGGTAATTCATAAATCAGCTCAGTAAGCGTTTTGTCAAAGTAAGCATCTTCAATTAAAGGTTGGTCGAACTTGAAGTTAGCGTCTACAAATGGATAAGGTAAGACGAAGAATGTCGGGCCTTCAAAGCGATCGTCACCAAACCAAAAGCCAAATTCTATAAAGTGTTCATCAAAGGCTGCATATTCAATGACTTGTGACGGTTTAAATGTTTCATGTATCGCGTTATAGTTAATAATCGTTGAAATATCAAATGTACCCCAGAAAAGCCCGGGTTTAACTTTGCGTGCACGGAAAGGTGCCACAAAAAAGGATAACGCGCGTGTTGCGAATTTCATTAGATTTAATGCTTGTTTGCTCTTCTCAGGATCATAGTGACAGTGATGTGCATCTTGATTGAAAGGCGTTTGATCTTCGACTTCTTGTGGGGTTTGATTGATTTTTACATCAATTTCAAATTTTTGAAGTAACTGATGAATGCCTTCATAGTACTGTTGAATACTTGTCCCATTTTCTAAAGGGATGCTATCTCTTCCTTGATCTGTTTCAACAATAATGCGATGTTGTACTAAATCGACTTGGATATTATACGTATGTTCACCATAGAATAAAATACCTGTCGAAAACCCACTCGGGGTAATATCTAAAACTACATGTGCCCATTGCGGTTCTTGGAATGCGCTCGCGAGCTTATGTTTACCTAATATTTGAGCCAATCGATGCAATGTTTCTTTTTCTTCTTTCCAATCTGCAAGTTTTAACACATTATCGCCTCCGTAAATTGTTATTTGGCCGTGCCGCTTACTTTTATTATATAAAATTTCCTACCTTTTTAATAACAATTGTCATTCAACTGGTTTTTATGTCCATTTAACAACATTAAAATGCGTGTCAAACCCTATTTCATCGTTTGACACGCATCATTGTTATTGTAATTTTTGAAGATAACTGCGACCAAATTCTGGAAGCGGTACACCAAAGTTATCTGCAATGGTTGCCCCAATTGAACTAAATGTTGTATCCGTATCGAGCGCTTGACCTTCTTTAAATTTTGGACTGTACATCAACACTGGAATGTATTCACGCGTGTGATCTGTCCCTTCTGCAGTGGGATCATTTCCATGGTCCGCTGTAATGATGAGTAAATCATCTTCACGCATCGCAGCCATTAATTCCGGTAAGCGATTGTCAAAGTCTTTTAAGGCTTGTGCGTAACCCGGTTTATCACGACGATGCCCATACAACGCATCAAAATCGACTAAGTTTAAGAAACTTAAACCTTTAAAATCTTTTTGTACGATTTGCATCAGTTGATCCATCCCGTCCATGTTACTTTTCGTACGTACTGCTTCTGTGACACCTTCTCCATCGAAAATATCATTGATTTTACCGATGGCAATGACATCATAGTCATGATCTTTAAGTGTTTTCATCACTGTTGGGCCAAAAGGTTTTAAGGCATAGTCATGACGATTACTTGTTCTTGTGAAATGCCCCGGTTCACCAACATACGGACGTGCAATCACACGACCGACTAAATATTTCGGGTCTTTTGTTAATTCACGTACTTTTTCACAAATGTCATACAATTCTTCAAGTGGAATAATCTCTTCATGTGCGGCAATTTGAAGCACAGGGTCTGCGGATGTGTAAACAATCAAGTCCCCTGTTTTCATTTGATGTTCGCCCCACTCGTCAATCACTTGTGTGCCTGAAGCCGGACGATTCACAACGACTTTACGTCCCGTGATCCGTTCGATTTCATCAATTAATTCTTGTGGAAAACCGTTTGGATACACTTTGAATGGCTGCATGATATTCAAGCCCATCATTTCCCAATGGCCTGTCATCGTATCTTTACCGACTGAAGCTTCGCTTAATTTTGTATAATACGCTTTTGGATGTGCAACTGCCCCAACGACAGGTA
>NZ_PNRJ01000009.1:0-81809 GCF_011174885.1 Staphylococcus sp. 191
AAACTCTCCATAAAAGAAGTAAGCTTGATATAGCTCGTTGATTGTTTAAGTCAATCACTCTTCAAAGTACGTTGAAGTACTCAAATTATCGGAATTAACGTTGACATATTGTCATTCAGTTTTCAATGTTCATTCAAAAAATAATGGTGGAGACTAGCGGGATCGAACCGCTGACCTCCTGCGTGCAAAGCAGGCGCTCTCCCGGCTGAGCTAAGCCCCCAAGATTTTTAAGAAGTCGGGAAGACAGGATTTGAACCTGCGACCCCTTGGTCCCAAACCAAGTGCTCTACCAAGCTGAGCTACTTCCCGGAAGGTATGTAGCGCGCCCGATAGGAGTCGAACCCATAACCTTTTGATCCGTAGTCAAACGCTCTATCCAGTTGAGCTACGGGCGCATATTGCAATAATGGTGCCGAGGACCGGAATCGAACCGGTACGGTGATCTCTCACCGCAGGATTTTAAGTCCTGTGCGTCTGCCAGTTCCGCCACCCCGGCAAAACAATGGAGCAGAAGACGGGATTCGAACCCGCGACCCCAACCTTGGCAAGGTTGTATTCTACCGCTGAACTACTTCTGCATATGCGGGTGAAGGGAGTCGAACCCCCACGCCGTAAGGCGCTAGATCCTAAGTCTAGTGCGTCTGCCAATTCCGCCACACCCGCTAATGGTGAGCCATAGAGGATTCGAACCTCTGACCCTCTGATTAAAAGTCAGATGCTCTACCAACTGAGCTAATGGCTCTAAATGGTGCCGGCCAGAGGACTTGAACCCCCAACCTACTGATTACAAGTCAGTTGCTCTACCAGTTGAGCTAGGCCGGCAAATGGTGGAGAATGACGGGTTCGAACCGCCGACCCTCTGCTTGTAAGGCAGATGCTCTCCCAGCTGAGCTAATTCTCCATAATTCAAATGACCCCTACGGGACTCGAACCCGTGTTACCGCCGTGAAAGGGCGGTGTCTTAACCGCTTGACCAAGGGGCCATGGCTCCACAGGTAGGACTCGAACCTACGACCGATCGGTTAACAGCCGATAGCTCTACCACTGAGCTACTGTGGAATAACAATGGAGCGGGTGATGGGAATCGAACCCACAACATCAGCTTGGAAGGCTGAGGTTTTGCCATTAAACTACACCCGCTTATTAAATTAAATTGGTTGATGCGGCCGAGAGGACTTGAACCTCCACGGGATTTCTCCCACTAGGCCCTCAACCTAGCGCGTCTGCCATTCCGCCACGACCGCTTGGAATCAAACGATAGGTTTTTTTCAGAACGTTATTCATTATATAATACGCTTTTAGAAGTGTCAACACTTTTTTAACATTAATTTAATGTTTGTCATCTTGTTTTAACACATTAAATTTGCGACGTATTTTAGAATACTACACAACTCGTTCTATGTCAAATAATTTTTTCTTTTAATAAATTTAAAGAACTTCTTGTTCTGACGACTTTTATAATTATAATAAGGTGATCCATTTTTGTCAATAAAATTTTTATAAAAAACAAAATTAGCATTCAATCATTGTGATTATCAACGTAAGTACTGTTAATAAAAAGTTTGAAATGATTGAATGCGTGTGCAATTTAAATCTCAAATCTCATAAATCTTAATCCTATGACAATACAGAATACATAAATTGCCTTTACTCTCTATTTATATACTATCTGAGTTGACGTAATAATTTTAAACGACCCCCACATTTTCCACATCGCATTTTTTCGATATTTACACTTCTTATTCGTTGAAATGTGGTCTGACATGAAAGACACTGATATTCATACTTAACTCTAGATTGATAACTTTTTATTGGTTGACAAAAACGGGGTGCCTTTACCTTTTCAGCCAATAATTTAAAATCTTGATCTTTGTGTTGATAGCCTTTTCCTTCAATGTGCAAAAAATAATGGCATAATTCATGTTTGATAATATCTATTAATGCTTGCTTACCATACGTTTCATATTGCTTCGGATTAATTTCAATATGATGCGACTCTAACATATATCTGCCACCAGTTGTTCTTAATCGATTATTAAAGAACGCTTGATGTTGAAATGGCTGATTAAATTCATTAATCGCAATACTTTCTGTTAATTTTTGTAGCTCTTGATTATTCATTAGGATTAATCATAGTCAATGCAACTTTTCCTTTTTGTCGATCAATTTGTTCTATCCAAACTTCAACAATATCTCCTACACTAACGATGTCCATTGGGTGTTTTACAAACTTTTTGGCTAGTTTCGAAATATGGACTAGCCCATCTTGTTTCACACCAATATCTACAAAAGCGCCAAAATCGACAACATTTCGGACTGTCCCATTCAGTTTCATCCCTTTGGATAAGTCTTCAATAGATAAAACGTCCGATTTGAGTTCTGGTGTCTCAAAATCATCCCTTGGATCACGATGTGGCGCAATTAATGATTTAATAATATCTTCTAAGGTTGGAACACCAATATTTAAAGCATTCGCTTGCGTCGCAATGTCAAGCTGCTTTAATTGTTCTAGCGCTTTGCCACTGCCAATTTCTGATATTTCTAAACCTACCGTTTCTAACAACTGGTAGGTTGCAGGATAACTTTCAGGATGAATTGCTGTATTATCAAGCGGTTCTTTGCCTTCGACAATTCTCAAAAAGCCGATACTTTGTTCAAATGTTTTGGTGCCTAAACGTTTTACTTTATTCAATTGTTTATGATGTGTTATTGCACCGTTCTCTTCTCTATATGCAACAATATTCTCAGCAATTTGTCGAGACAAACCAGACACATGCTGTAGCAACGTACTTGAGGCTGTATTAACATCAACACCGACTTGGTTTACGGCGGTTTCAACAACAAAATCTAAAGCGCCACCTAATGCTTTTTGATTTACATCATGCTGATATTGTCCAACGCCAATGGATTTTGGATCAATTTTTACAAGCTCACTTAAAGGATCTTGAACACGTCTCGCAATCGACACAGCACTTCTTTCTTCTACTTGAAAGTCCGGAAATTCCGCTCTTGCAATGTCTGATGCAGAATAAACAGAAGCCCCCGCTTCATTGACGATAATATACTTCAAGTCAAGTTGATTTTCTTGAATCATGCTCGCAACAAATTGTTCTGTTTCTCTGCTAGCCGTACCATTACCTATTGCCACCAAGTCAATATTGAATGCTTTCACTATTTCTAAGAATGTACGTTCTGCTTCTTTGATTTTCGAAACTGGAGGATGTGGATATATCACCGATTTTTCTATGAAAGTGCCATAAGGATTTACTACTGCTAATTTACAACCCGTTCTGAAAGCTGGGTCTACCCCTAAAATTTGTTTATTTTTTAATGGCGGTTGTAGTAACAGACTTTTTAGATTTTCACTAAATAAGTGAATCGCTTGTGTTTCGGCACGCTCAGTTAAATCGCCTCGAATTTCTCTTTCAATTGAAGGGAATATTAAACGCTTCATTGCGTCATCAATTGCGCTTTCAACGTAAGTCGTTAAATCATTTTGCGCTTTAAGTTCTAACTTTTTAATATTTTGCGTGAGCTCTATTAGGTTAGCTTCAATTTTAATTTGTAAAACTTTTTCGGATTCACCACGATTCATTGCTAATATACGATGATTTGCAACTTTGCGCAGTGGCTCTTGATAATCGTAATACATTTCAAATGTTGCTTTTTCATCTTCCGCATTTTTCTTTTTCTGCGAAGTAATATTCGCTGTTTTTAACGTTTGACTTAAAATTTGTTTCCGATATTGCGGATGATCTGCTATTTTCTCGGCGATAATATCTTTTGCCCCTTGCAATGCATGTTCAACTGAAGGTACTTCTTCATTGATAAATTCAGATGCTTTTTCCTCGATATTTGCATTTTGTTGTTGTAGATATAGCCACTCTGCTAAAGGTTCTAGCCCTTTTCTTTTAGCTTCTGTAGCACGTGTCTTTTTCTTTTGTTTAAAAGGACGATATAAATCTTCGACACGCTGTAATTTAGTTTGCTTTTGAATTTCATTTTTTAGCTCAACTGTTAATAAGCCCTGTTGCTCTATATTATGGATGACTTCATCTTTTCTTTTTTGAAGATTTTCCATATATTGATATTCATCAGCTATTTGTTTGATTTCAACTTCATCCAATCCACCGGTTACTTCCTTTCGGTAACGTGCGATAAAAGGTACTGTATTTTTCTCCTCTAACAACTGCAATACAGCATTAATATGTTTGACTGGAAATTGATATTTATTATGTATGTCTTGAACAAAATGATTGGTCAAGTTAAATCCCCACTTTCTCGTTTCTCGTTCTTTATTATTGTAACATTCACATTTGAAAGTTAATAGTTTAATCCAATGCACTCAAAATAGGTGTTTTTTATAAGTACCAATTGCCATTTCTACTTTTTTATAAATGTAAAAAAAAGACTAGGACATTAACCCCAAAATAAATAGCGCTAAGTTGATTTTTAATAGAAATCGTCTTAGCGCTTATTTTTTATGATAAAACTTCGTATAATGTGGTTTCGTTTATGCACGTCATCATTCACTATTAAAGTTAAAAATAAACCACTTCCGTATTTTTTAATTAATCATGACAAAAGCGAAATGAACGATATTTAATTGAAGCTACATTCACTTTGATCCACCTCTGTAGTTGCATGATCGCATAATAAGCGAAACTTCAACCTCCATAACCAAGCGAGTCGAGTTAATCAACGCTTTAAATAGTTTATGTTCTAAACTCTTTATAAATGAAATGCTTCAATTCCTATTATTATTTTTATAGCCACTTCAATGTTAATCTATTGGATTTTATTTTTTGGCTGCTTCTTGCAACTTTTTTATAGCGGTTCTTTGTAAACGTGATACATGCATTTGGCTTAAACCGATACGCTCTCCAGTTTCTTTTTGGCTCAATCCATCTATAAAAGTACACTGGATAATTTCTCGCTCACGATCAGATAAAATAGGTAAAATCCGTTCAAGTATCATACGCTTTTCAGTTAAGTCGAAATTTTCATCTTGTTGTCCCATAATATCTAATAATGTAACCGTTGAACCATCTTTATCCGCTTCGATGGAATGATCCACACTCAGTGCATTATAGCTCTGACCCATTTCCATCGCTTCAAGAACGTCCTCTTCTGAAACTTCAAGTCTGTCAGCTATTTCACTGATTGAAGGTGATCGTTCTAATTCGTTCGTTAATTCATCGCTGACCTTTTTAATCCTCGGTCCTATTTCTTTAATTCTACGTGGGACATGAACACTCCATGTTTTATCACGTAAATATCGCTTAATTTCACCTATAACAGTCGGAACCAAGAAAGCTTCGAATTTTCTATCAAAAGATAAATCAAATCGATTAATCGCGCCTATAAGTCCAACCATACCAACTTGCACTAAATCTTCATGATGGGATTGGCCTTTTGAGTATTTATAGGCTAAGGATTCAATTAGCTTTTCGTAGTGTTTAACGAGCTTTTCTTGGGCCTCTTCGTCGTGATGCTCTTGATGTGCTTGAATCCATTGGTTGATTTGTTCAGGTGAAACAGCGTTAGCTGATTTCGACTCTTTCGCCATTATTTCGCACCTGCTCTTTTCTAATATACTTAATCATACTAATCGTAACACCAGTTTCTTTATCAACTGTGACTTCATCCATCAACGATTCGATTAAGAATAAACCTAAGCCACCTTCTCTTAAGAAGTCAATATTTTCATTTTCTTGATAAGGGCCTAGATTTTGTTTAGTCTCTTGGTAATTAAAGCTATCACCTTGGTCAGAAACAATGATTTTAATACGATCTGGTTCAAGTTCAAAACCGACATTGATGTAGCCTTTTTCTTCTTTGCCTTTGTAAGCATGTTTCACTGCGTTCGTCACAGCTTCACTTACAGCAATCTTAGCGTCTTCAATATCATCATAAGTCGCACCTGCACGTGTAAAAACACCAGAAAGTGTTAAACGAATCAAACTCACATATTCAGCTGAAGCAGGAAGTCTCATTTCAATGAAGTCATTTGCATGTGTCATTTTATTCGACCTCCGTTCCTTCGTTGACATGCATTAAATCATCAAGACCTGTAATTTCAAATAATCGTTTAATTCTATCATTCACGCCTAAAATATATAATTCTTTTTCATGTTGGTTTAAAGCTTTTAAAGTCCCGACAAATAAACCCAGTCCAGTTGAATCCATATAGGTCAAATTTTCTAAATTTACGTAAATATCGTGTGTCCCTGCTTGTCGAATGGGTACCAACACTTTTTCTAACTCTGGCACAGTTGCAACGTCAAGTTCACCAGCTACTGAAATATCGTAATGTGTCTTGTGTTCTTGCGTTTCTATATTAAGGTTCATTATTGATTACACTCCTACGTTTATTCTCTACTTAACTTTCTTACCCATTTCTAATCATTTGTAATCTCACTATCTTATTTAATGTACACGCTTAATAATAAGTATTGTAAGATCATCACGTTTACCAGACTTTTGTACTCTTAAAAGCTCTTCGTATAAAAGTTGCACAATATCTTGTGGATGCAATGATTTATATTTAAGGATAAAATCAAGGATATTTTGTGTATTGATAAAATGTCCATCCTCTTTGCGTATTTCAGTCACACCGTCTGTGAAAATAATAATCATATCATCAATTTCAATCGCTATCTCTTGTTGTTGATAACGGACATGAGGACTCACGCCTAAAACGCGTCCTCGAACTGTAATTTCTTCAAATTCATTGGTTTTAGCTCTAAAAATATACCCTGGCTCGTGTCCAGCAGAGCTACAGTAAAGAACATGATTTAAATCTTCATATAAACCATAAAACATTGTAACAAACATATTCTGATTGATATTTTTTTCAACTACACGATTTAGACGTTTTAAGCCATCATTAGGTAATTGAGAATGACCATAAGAATCCATGCCAAATTTAATCATACTCATTGCCAATGCTGCTGGGATACCTTTACCTATGACATCTGCAACAGCAAAACTCATCGTGCCGTCTTTATGATCAATTAAGTTAAAATAGTCGCCGCTCACATGCTGTGCTGCAACTGAAATGACACCAATTTGAATGCTATCAAATTGAGGGATATTTGTTTTTAACATCGTTTGCTGTAATCTTGAAGCAACATCCAACTCTTTGTCATGAACTTCAACTTTGTTAACTAAATTTTTATAATCTTGATAATCATAGCCGAAGCTCTCAACGACTGTCTTTAGAACGTCTAGGCTCTCAATCATCTCTGATTGATTCAATGAATTATTTTTAAAAAATTGCTTATGTATACACACAAAATCTTCAGGTAGTAATGCATCGTCTGATAAATCCTTCGAAAACGATTGCGCTTGCTTTAATATTTTTTCTCTATTATCATGCTTTAAAAATTGACGCACGAGCTCAAAATAGCGCAATTTGCTATCTTCCGACATTAGACGTCCCCCTTTACTTTATAACAGCTAAAAGGCTTTAGGAGAGTTGTCCTAAAGCCTATTTATGATGATTCGTGTTCAGTCCTAAACTAATACCAAGTGCGTAATTAACTTCTTTCATCTTTTCTTCAGATAAAAATGTTAATTTCTCTTTAAGTCTCTTCTTATCGACCGTTCGAATTTGTTCTAATAAGATGACAGAATCTTTGTCGAGCTTATATTTATTTTTTTCTATTTCTACATGCGTTGGTATTTTAGCTTTATTAATCCGACCAGTAATTGCTGCGACAATAACAGTTGGACTGTATTTATTTCCAGTGTCATTCTGAATAATAACTACGGGCCTTACTCCCCCCTGTTCAGAGCCCTGTACTGGTGATAAATCTGCTAAGTAAACGTCCCCGCGCTTCATTTAGTCATCCTTATAATCTGATAACAAGTGTGATTCATTACAATCACAGGCTTCACATTCAACTGAATATGCTTCAGTTGCTAGGGAGAGATTCAAATCTGCCATTTGAACATAGCCTTCTTTTAAAGATTGTTCTAAATTTTTAAATCTTGTTTGATTGAATGCTGACATAAATAGGACCTCCATATCAATACAACACATTAAAAAATTCTCTGATTACTGATTATAATATCAAAAATCAGTCGGAAGTACCATACTATTTTAACAATTCGTTCGAGATTTCGGACATTTCTTTTGTCACATATTGACGCGCGATACGTCTACCTAAATTACAAAGGACTTCATAATTAATCGTTTGCTGTTGGGCCGCTAAGGCTTCAACAGATTGTGATGTGTGCGCCTGGTTATCAATCAAAATCACTTCGTCACCGAGCTGCGTATGTCCCGGCACACGAATTGCTGTTTGATCCATACTTACACGCCCAACCACTTCACATTGGAAAGCGCCTAAACGCACATGTGCATGTTGCATTGAACGTAAATAACCATCTGCATACCCAATAGGAAGTAAAGCCACGTGCATATCTTCTAGGGCTTTGAATGTATGGCCATAGCCGATACCCTCACCTTTACGAACGTGTTTAACTTGCATCACTTGTGACACTAACTTAGCTGAAGGCTTTAACTTAGCTGTTGCCTTTTCTTCTATAAAAGTTGATGGATAATAACCGTACAACGCGATACCTGCTCTAAAGGCATTACATAATGCAGGATCAAAACGTAATGCGCCAGCAGAGTTTTGAATATGAATATACGGTGGATGGTCTGTGCTTTCAATCATTTCTTCAAAACGTGTATATTGTTGTTGCGCTGAATCATCATCCTCATCTGCTGAATGAAAATGTGAAAAAGTACCTTCAAACACCAATAAATCATGTGCTTCTATCATTGCTTTCACTTCATGATACATTTCTATATCTTTAATCCCTAATCGGTTCATTCCAGTATCCAATTTAATGTGCATCCATAAAGATTTATCTGTATCACTATCGATATGTGAAATTGCCGCTTCTAACCATGATTTTGAAGGAACGGCTACCGCAACACGATGTTGAATCGCTTTGTTAATTGCATCAGGTGGTATGCTTGATAAAATTAAAATCTTCTCTTTAATACCATGCATTCGTAGCTCTATTGCCTCGTCTAACGTTGCTACACAAAAGAACTCTGCCCCTAATTGACTAAGATGTTGAGCAATTTGTATACTCCCTAAACCATAAGCATTTGCTTTAACAACAGGCATCAATGTTTTATTCGGTTGCAATTTTGTTAATGCATAATAATTTTCTGTAATTGCATCTAAATCTATTTTCAATGTGGTGGTACGATAATACTTTTCTGACATTCAAGTCACCTTCCTCAATTATTAAAGCGCATTCCGCTATGTTCCTATTCATCTTTTTCTAAAATCACTTGACTCACGGCATACTGTTCTGTGTGCGTAATGGATACATGGACTTTAAACCCTTCATACTGTATCGTAGGTTTCCCCATTTCATCATTTTCACAATGAATATCCTGAAATGACACGCTTTCCCCTATACCTGTGCCTAATGCTTTGCTAAAAGCTTCTTTTACAGCAAAACGTCCAGCTAAAAACTCAAGTCGTCTTCTTTCCGATTGGATATTGTTGAAAGTTTCTCGCTCACCAGATGTTAAAACTCTCTCTGGAAAGCGACTTTGGCGACTTAGTATTTTACGCATTCGTGACATTTCAACTAAATCTATTCCTATTCCAAATATCATGAAATCTCTTCATCTCCATCATTCATCTGATTCGACGTCGCATTCTGAGGAAGTTCAAGGTCATTTTGACTTTCCCGTTTAATAAATTTCATTATTTTTAATGCAACTTGCTTATCAATATAAGATACTTGGTGATTTCCACCTGCAGTAGAAAGTGTTAATGTTGCGAGATGGTATTTCCTCATAATCCATCCTTCATTTAAATCCACATTTTGAATTCTAAAGAGAGGAATCGTATCTTGCCTGATAAATATAAACCCTTCTCTCACTGTAATTAGATCTTTTGTATAGTGATATCCAAATATTCGATATTGATAAATAGGGTTTATCCATGCATATATAATAAGGTACAACAGCCATATTACAGCAATCAAACCACTTAAAACAAGCATCCATTTATTCCACTCTAAATAAAAAGCTGCCACAAGACTCGCAATGAGTACTATCAAAATGATTGCAGCAACAATCACCGCTACAACTCGCATTGCTTTAGGACCCTGCTCACTCATTTTTTCCATGATACACTGTTGCACCTCCTAGATACCAATGATTATATGCCTTCGCTTTATTTTTATCTTCAAAATTTAATCCAACTTCTTTATTGATTGATCCACTTGCTAAAATAAATCGAAAATGTGTAAGGTTTGCTCGTCTCATAAAAGGATGCGCACTTTCTTGATAACCTAAAACCTTGTCTTTTTTAAAGTAAGTCGTTCTAAACCCGAATCCTGTTACTTTACATACTGCCGCCTCATCTTTACTGAAGTATGCGCCGGAATAAAGTGTCGCAACCCAGCTGTGTAATACGAGATAAGCAATGATGATGACAGTCGGGATCCAAATCCATGTCCATAAATAATCATTAAACGCCCATATAATACTTATGAGAATGAGTGAAAGTATACAAAAACGTCTATGAAACCCACGCCACGGCATCCCTTTTTCGACTTGATGAAAAGCCATGTTCGGAACCAATGACGAAATTAACATTTGTGCTTCTTTTTGTTTGATAAATGGTAACACCGTTATACGACCAGTGATTGTATCGTCTTCTGTGTCCAAATCCATATCACTTGTAATAATAAACGCATATTTAGTATAACCAAGCATGTGTCTAATAAATGACTTTTCCTCTTCAATCGCTTGTATCCTTGAAATTGGGAGGGTCATGGTTTTTACATTAAACAAACCATATTTAACTTTTAAGAAATCGCCATTACGTATAAGGGTGAATTGATAAAATCGAATCATATTCATCAGCACACCGGCAATATAGGCAATGAACAAAATCGCAAAAATGACGATAACCGAGGCAATAGTAATATGTGCTACAAAACCGTTGACTTGAGAAAAGATTTTGTCCCAAGGAATCACATCAGAGAGTGCTGATAGTATCGGTAATATCGTAAGTAATGTGACAAAAAGTGCCCCACTCGTCATACTCATGAGCAATAAGTTTTTCAATGACAATTGATAAACGTGTATATCTTCATGTTGTACACTATTAGAATTCGCATCTTCAAAGTGAGTATGTTCATCCACTGTTTCAACTGTTTCAGTTTCTTCAATTTGACGCTTCGTTTTTTCTATTTCTTGTTGAATCCAAACGCTTTGTTGCTTTGTGACCATGTCTAAGTTAATGCCATCGCTAGGTGTTTTAATTGTAAGTTTTACGCCACCTACAAGTTGATGAACAATATTTTGAGTAATATCAACAGATTGAATACGTTTAATATTTAATTCTTTACGTTCTAAATTAAAAAGACCACTTGTAAGTACAAAATATTCATTTTCTATCCAATAACGAGTACGAAAAATTTCAACAGAGCGTCTTAAAAAACTCATTACAAACAAAATTATAAGAATTCCGGGCCACACATAGTTTTTAAGATCTGAAAAATCAAATGAATCTATTTGAAAGATAAGAAAGATAATAATAAACATAAAATTATCTTTAATCGCTGTAATCAATGATAATATATATGAAATCGGATGCAATTTTTGTGGACTATACATCTGCATCACCACCTTTAAGTTGGTTCATACAATAGGCTTCAATACGTTTCGCGTCTTCATCCAGAACAAGAGGAAGTTGGATACTATGACCCGCGGTAGTACAATGCAACTGTTGTAATTGATAATGCCTTTGTAACGGTCCATTTTCACGCGAAATACTTTGAATCCGCTCTATTTGAATGACTTCATATTTTCTAAACCACCATCGTTTTTGAATTTCAATATAATGCGCTGTTATGCGATATGTATAATAGCGATAATAAATAAAAGGCTTCGCTATAAAAAAGATGAGCGCCATGACTGCTATTATGGCAAAAACGTATATCATAATCATCCATAAGTCAAAATACAACCATAGCCAACTTGCAACGCCAATCAAGACGATTACGATGCTACATTGTATGACACATAATATTTTCATATATGTCAATGCCACCTTAGGGGGGTGAAGAAATTCAAATTCCATAATGATTTAACACTCCTCAATAAATTTAGCATCATTATATCATAAATCTTTATGTAGGCTGAATGCGTTTCAATGCCTTTTCAAGAGCATTTTGCTTTATTGAACATGATTAAAAGAGGCCAAACAATACCTGACAGATGCGTTATAGTCACTACTCATTAGTGTCTGTTTGAACGCTTCTGTATACCTGATTGTCTAACCTCTTTAAAATTGATGGTCATTATCACAACACAATGACATAAACACTTTAACTAATAGTCGTGTTGTACGTATTGTTTATAATAAAGTTACCTATTTTTGATGATCTGCAAAAGTGCGGCCCTTCTTCACTTTTGCTTCTCTTTTATGTTTGAAGTTACCTTTTTTGTTGTTATTGTTTTGTTTAAAATTGCGATTTGATTTAGAGTGACGCTTATTATTGCCTACTTTTCGATTTCCTTTTGGCGAACGATTTTTACGTGCTAAAGGTTTTTCAAATGTAAGTTGTACTTCAACCTCATCATTTGATTCAACAAGTTCTTGCAATAATGCTGTGACAAGTTCAGTTTGATCATAAGTTTCTAATAACTGTTTCGCAATATTTTCTACACGTGGTTCTTTATCAGCTTCCATCCAATTTTGAACCTTACTTTTTATTTCATCTTCGCGTGCTTTTAAAACTTCTTTACGATGTGGCGGTCTTAATGCGCGCATTTGACGGCGATTCGTTTGCTCGATTTGACGGATATAATCCATTTCAATTGGGTTAACAAAAGTAACAGCGATACCATGTTTACCTGCACGTCCTGTACGGCCAATACGGTGTGTATAGCTTTCAGTATCTTGAGGGATATCAAAGTTATATACGTGGCTTACACCTGAAATATCAAGTCCTCTCGCTGCCACATCTGTAGCTACTAAAATATCAATTTGATCATTTTTAAATTTTTTCAAAACTTCAAGACGTTTCGCCTGAGTAATATCACCGTGTAAACCTTCTGCTTTATAACCTTTAGATAATAATGCACTTGTTAATTCATCTACACGACGTTTTGTACGTCCAAATACAATAGCCAATTCAGGTTGATGAACGTCTAAGAAGTTCGTAAACGTATCAAATTTCTCTAACTCTTTCACAATTGTATAATACTCGTCAATTTGTGGATCAGAAATTTCATTGTTCATCGTTTTAATAATTCTTGGTGATTTCATGAATTTTTGAACCAATTCTTGTATTGCCTTTGGCATTGTTGCTGAGAACAACATTGTTTGACGGTTTTCAGACGGTAATTTATCCATAATATAACGCATATCATCGATGAAGCCCATATTCATCATTTCATCTGCTTCGTCCAAAATTAATGTTTCGATAGATTGCGTTTTTAAAGTACGACGATTAAGGTGATCAATCACACGCCCAGGTGTACCTACAACGATTTGTGGTCCGCGTTTTAAAGATTTGATTTGACGATCAATTGGCATACCGCCAAAAACAGTGACGACTTGAACTTTTTGCCCACGACTAAATTCTCTTAATTGTTCAGCCACTTGCATCGCTAATTCACGTGTAGGTGCTAAGATCAAAGCACGCACACCTTCTTTTCCAATTACTTTTTCAATAAGTGGAATACCAAACGCACCTGTTTTCCCTGTTCCAGTTTGCGCTTGTCCTAATATATCGATGTTTTCGAGTGCATATGGGATACTATCTTTTTGGATGGGTGTCGGCTCTGTAAAACCCATTGCCTCGAGGGTTTCAGCTGTACGTTCTGAAACACCTAAATTTGTAAAATTTTGCAAAGTAATTCTCCTTTTTTGAATCATAATTCTCATATATTTTTGTCAAATAAGTTTAATCTAACTTCTACATATTACCATCTTAGCCACAATACCGCAATAAACGAAAAATCAATATCATTTAAATTCTTATATATTTTCTAAGGATTTAAATGATATTGCCAACAACTAAAATGGGACTGATATCAAACTTTTTAGATTACGCCTTTACAAGCGCTTCTACCACTTCTTCTAAACGCATGCCCCTTGATGCTTTAACAAGAACAACGTCACCTTGATCTACAATAGAAGTCAAATAACGAATCATCTTGTCTTTTGTATCAAAATGAATCGCTTCGTCCACATGATGTTTTCCTTTTTCATGAATTTCCATTGCTGCCTCACCAAACGTATACAGACCATTAATCCCTTTACCCTCCAAATATTGGCCGACACTTGCGTGCATGATTTTAGATTGCGCCCCTAGCTCTAAAACATCACCTAAGATTAATATTTTATTACCTTCTAAAAGTGTCAATGTTTCAATTGCAGCTTTCATACTTGTAGGACTTGCGTTATACGCGTCATTGATTATTAGCGCACCATTTTTAGCTTTAAATTTTTGCATACGCATGTCAGTCAACTGCAATTGATTGAGTTGCTGTTGAATTTCATCATGTTGAATATTTAAAGCACGTGCAACCGTAATCGCAATCGCTGCATTTCGCATATTGTGCTCGCCTAACACTGGAATTGAGTATTGTTCATTACCATTTAATTTAAATACAATCCCTTCATCATGATGCGAAACAATTTCACATTGTACATCATTGGAAGCATTTCGGCCGATGCTGATGACTTTAGCTGATTCTAAAGTGTCAACATGAGGTTGCAATAAAGGCTCGTCCCCATCATATATGAAGTAGCCTCCTGGTTTTAAACCTTTAACGATTTCAAACTTAGCTTTTGCAATACCTTCACGTGAACCCAAATCTTGCAAATGTGACTCACCAATGTTCGTTATAATCGCAAAATCCGGTTGTGCAATTGTAGATAATAATTCAATTTCGTGAAAACCAGACATTCCCATTTCTAAAATCGAAATTTCTGTATCTTTATTTAGATTTAGAATCGTTAACGGCATACCGATTTCATTATTGTAATTGCCCTGTGTCTTTTGTACACGGTAATGTCTGGCTAAGACATTTTCAATCATATCTTTCGTTGTCGTTTTACCGTTAGAACCTGTAACAGCAATAACAGTTGGAGATACGTATTGAAGATAAGCTTTTGCTAATTGTTGTAACGCCACTAGCGTATCTGAAACTACAATCACCGGACCCGCTTGTGGGAATTTAACTGAACTTTGTGCTTCAAAAAAAGTCGCGCCAGCCCCGTCGCGTAATGCTCGTTCAGCATATTGATGACCATCAACATTTTCACCTTTGAAAGGAATAAAGAGCTGACCTTTTTCAATTTTTCTAGAATCAATAGTGACGCCTTTAATTTCTACATCTAAATATTGTGAATCAATTTTACAATCTATCCATTCAGCAATTTGTTTTAACGTGATATTAATCATTGTTCAAAACTCCTAGTCAATGCGATGTTTATTTTTTTGTTTATCTGCATATCGTTCTTTTGCTAAATCTATCAACTTAGTAATTAATTCTGAATAAGAAACACCCATGTTTTCCCACAATTTTGGATACATACTATAAGCCGTAAAACCAGGCATCGCATTCGTTTCATTAATAAATATCTGATTATCTTCTGTAACAAAGAAATCAGCGCGTAACAATCCAGAACAATCAGTCGCTTTAAAAGCTTCCACCGCCATATTGCGTAAAGTCATTTGTACTTCTGGGTCTAACTCTGCAGGAATCGCTAACTTCACTTTTCCGTCTTTATATTTTGACTTGTAATCATAAAATGCAACATCTTTCACGACTTCACCTGGCCATGTTGTCTCTGGATAGTCATTTCCGAGCACTGCCACTTCAATCTCACGCGCATTCACACCTTGTTCGATTACTAGTTTACGGTCAAATTGAAATGCTTCCTCTATCCCTTGAATTAAAGCTGCTTCATCTTCACATTTACTAATTCCGACACTTGAACCTAAATTTGCTGGTTTAACAAATACAGGGAACTCTAATTTATCATGGACTAACTTAAGAATATTTTTACGGTACTTTTCGTATTCACTACGTAAAAAACTTACATATGGGAGTTGTGGTAAACCGCGATGGGCAAATAATTGTTTCATAACAAGTTTATCCATTGAACTAGACGCAGCCAATACACCATTGCCTACATATGGAAGATCTAATACTTCAAATAACCCTTGAATAGTGCCATCTTCACCATTAGGCCCATGTAAGAGCGGAAATACAGCGTCATAACGGCCGCCTTGGCTACTTTCTGTTAACATCGTAGAAATATCACCTTCTACGTTATCTGTCATTTCTAATTCATTCGTACTTGTAATTTCTTCGGTAATGTTTTCTGTTTTCTTCCATTTACCTTCATTAGTAATATAAATAATATCAATGTAGTAACGTTCTTTATCTATCGCATTTAATACGTTTTGAGCTGTTAAAATAGACACATCATGTTCAGCACTTTTACCACCATAAATGATACATAAAGCTTCCTTTGACATAAACCCGCCTCCATATATTTCATCTAATCTACATCTTACCACGACAAACATTTCTATTGCATTTATTTTTCGGCATTATTAGCAATTTGATTACAACTTATGTAAAATCGGTATATAATGAAAATAAAAGAAATAATGTGTAAAGGAGATTGACATGGTATCTTCTCGACAACAAACGCAAAAGTCATTTTTGCGACGGTTAGACTGGCAGTTAATTACGCTTATTACTGTCCTTTTTGTAATTAGTATTATGACAATTCATTCGGCAATGGGAGGCGGCCAATATAGCTTAGATTTTGGTTTAAGGCAAATTTTTTATTACATACTTGGTGCAATCATTGCTTTTATAATTATGTTATTTTCACCTAAAAAAATACGCAAATATACTTATATCATTTACTTTATATTTATTATTCTGTTATTAGGGTTAATCATTATGCCTGAATCTGCAATAACACCTGTGATTAACGGTGCTAAGAGTTGGTATCGTTTCGGCCCTATTAGCATTCAACCTTCAGAATTCATGAAAATCGTATTGATTTTAGCCATCTCAAAAGTTGTTGCCCAACACAATCGCTTCACTTTCAATAAATCTTTCGAAACGGACTTAATGTTAATATTTAAGATCGCTTTTGTGAGCATCATTCCAATGGCGCTTATTCTGTTACAAAACGATTTAGGAACAACACTCGTGATACTTGCAATTATCGCTGGTATTGTGATTGTAAGCGGTGTGACTTGGAAAATTTTAGCACCTCTATTTGGCACAGTCATTATAATTGGATCCGCCTTAATTTTATCCATTATTTATAAGCCGAATTTAATTGAAAATGTGGCTGGCATTAAAACATATCAGTTAGGCCGTATTAATTCATGGTTGGATCCCTATTCATACAGTTCGGGGGACGGGTTTCATTTAACGGAATCTTTAAAAGCCATTGGCTCAGGTCAATTAATAGGAAAAGGTTTGAACAACGGAGAAGTCTACATTCCAGAAAATCATACAGACTTTATTTTTTCAGTTATTGGTGAGGAGTTTGGCTTTATCGGGGCTGTCGTTTTATTAGGTATCTTTTTACTATTGTTGATTCATTTACTACGCATGGCGACGAATGCCGATGATTTATTTAATAAATCTTTTATTGTTGGTTATGCAAGTTTATTACTATTCCATATCGTTCAAAACATAGGCATGACGATTCAATTATTACCCATTACGGGTATACCGTTACCATTTATAAGTTATGGAGGAAGTTCGTTGTGGAGTTTAATGACAGGGGTAGGCGTGATTTTAAGCATTCATTATCATACGCCTAAAAAATATGATGAAAATCTCAACACAACAAAAACTGCGAGCCCTACCCACAATTGATACACAAATCGTAAACATGTATAAAAAAACACTTAGATGTCATCAAGCTTGTACATCTAAGCGTTTTTTTATTTAATACGATTAATATTTTCAGTTGCAGGTTTGGGATTAGGTAGCGTACGCATAATATCAAATCGGGATTTGGTTTTCTTAACCTTGACACCGATTGAAGACAACATTTGAACTACATTTTGAAGCTTGTCATTCTTTTTTGCCATGAAATCACCCCGTACTTTGCTTATCTACTACCTTTATATTACCCCAAATTTCGACATATTACTACACCAAAATTTAAATTTACAAAAATTATTTTTTTATATTTTTTAACCGAAGTGCATTAATAACAACAGAAACAGAACTAAATGCCATCGCTGCGCCTGCAACCCATGGTGCTAAGAAACCTGCAGCTGCAATCGGAATGCCGATTAAGTTATAACAAAATGCAAAAAAGAGGTTTTGTTTAATATTTTTTATAGTGAGGTGACTCAATTTTAATGCTTCTGCAATAGAAGCTAATTTATTTTTAACTAACGCTATATCTGCTGATTCAAGTGCAATATCTGAACCTGAACCCATAGCAACACCGATATCACTTGTCATGAGTGCAGGTGCATCATTAATTCCATCACCCACCATCATTACACGTTTCCCTTGGCTTTGAAGATCGCGTATGACTTTGGATTTTTCATCGGGTTTGACTTCTGAAATGATATGATCGATGCCAAGCTCATGACCAATAGCACGTGCAGTTTGTTCGCTATCACCACTCAACATAATGAGCGTATGATTTTCACTTAATTGACTTAATACTGTTTGTGCGTCTTCTTTCGGTTCATCTCGCAACGCCATCAACATTGCAAGTTGATTATCAATTGTCATACCTACAACTGTAGCCCCTTGTTGCTCAATGTCACGCACTTGTGTATATTCAGATTCCATCAACTTAACGTTTTCTGATATAAAACGAACTGAACCAATACGAATGTGTTGATTTTGTATCACACCGGAAATACCATTTCCTGCATGTGTTTGATACTGTTGCACATCCAAAGTTTGTGCATCTTTAAAATGTTGGACTAACGCTTTAGAAAGCGGATGCTCTGATTGTACTTCCATACTTTTAATGTAAGCACCTAATGATTCATCTTGCATATAAGCTATCACATGAACGACTTCTGGCTCACCGTGTGTTAGCGTTCCAGTTTTATCAAATACAATTGTATCAACATGCTTCGTCTGTTCTAATGATTCCGCTGTTTTAAATAAAATACCCGCTTCTGCTGCTCGACCTGAACCTACCATAATAGAAGTTGGTGTAGCTAAACCTAATGCACACGGACAAGCAATGACGATTACAGCAATAAAAATTTCAAGAGATTCAGTGAGTTGAAATGGTGTAATCACTAAATACCAAATTAAAAATGTGACGAGCGCAATTGCGATAACTGATGGCACAAAAATATTAGAAATTTTATCCGCTAATCTTTGAATTTGTGGTTTATCATTTTGTGCATCTTCAACGACTTTAATAATTTGATTTAAAATCAAATCTTCACCCACATGTGTCACTTTTAACTTAATGAAGTTCGTCTGGTTGATTGTACTACCAATCACTTGATCGCCTACTGTTTTTTCTACCGGAATACTCTCACCCGTTAACATAGATTCATTGATCGTCGTTTCACCTTCAATAATTTCGCCATCAAGTGGAATTTGTTGTCCTGTTCTCACTCGGACAATATCTCCTACTCTAATATCTTCAATGGGTAGCATTTCAGTTTCACCGTGACGTTCAACTTCTGCATCTCTAACTTGTAGAGCTGCGAGCTTACTAATTGCATCACTAGCATGCCCTTTTGCTCGTTTTTCAAAATATTTACCTAATAAAATTAATGTAATTAAAATCGCACTTGTTTCAAAATAAAGTGGTGTATGGCTATGCCCATGATGATGTGGTGTTGTGAACATCAAATAAATACTATAAAAATAAGCAGCTGAAGTACCCATCGCTACAAGAACATCCATATTTGCACTTTTATTTATTAATGATTTATATGCACCTACATAAAATTGCCAACCTAAAACAAACTGAATTGGTGTCGCAAGTATCAATTGAAACCAAGGATTAAGTAATAATTCTGGTACTGGAATAAAGCTTAAAAATGAAAAATGCGCAAACATCGTATAAAGTAACGGTAAAGCCAAAACGAGCGAGACAATAAATTTATATTTCTGACGTTTAAGCTCATCATGTTTACGTTGATCCGCTTCTTTTTTAGTCTCCATTGGAAATGCTTGATAACCAATTTTCGCGACACGTTCATAGATTTCTTCTATTGAAATTTGATTAGGATCAAATGTGACTGTCCCTTTCTCCATAACCAGATTGACGCTTACTTGATCGATACCTTCCTCACGATCTAACACACGTTCAATCCTCGAAGAACAAGCCGCACAGGTCATTCCTGAAATTTTAAAAGTTTCTTGTGCCATATTTTCATCTCCTATACCTATACAGGGTATATTCTTCATTTAAAATGAGGGGTCATTTTTTGTCTTTCTTTGAAAAATAACCCCTACGTATTTCCCCTAACTTTTACGAAACAACGTCATAGCCTTGATCATAAATACGTTGCTTAATATCATCGAGGGCCCCATCTTTTTTGACATCCACTTCAACTTTATTATCAGCTGGAAACGCTTCTACATGGACAACATCTGGATTATCTTTTACGGCACCTTCAATTGCTGCTTTACAATGGGCGCAACTCATCCCTTCAACTTGAATAACATGTTTACTCATTTTCATACACTCCTTTATGTGATTGGATAACAGGAAAACCTGCATCATAAATTTCTTTCTCTAAAGTATTAAGATTAGCTGGTGTTTGATAAGTGAGTATAATGCGTTGAGTATCAAGATCGATATTAACCGCTTCAACCCCAATCATATCCAGTAATCGTTGTGTCAGTTTCTCTTTTTCCTCAAGCGTTGTTAAGTTAGAAACATTAACATGACCTGTTTCCATATTTTCACCCCATCATCATTCTTAGTCTTTCATTAATTTTTGAAAAGTCACAAGTAATTCTTCCATTGCCTCACTTTGGTGTCCGGAATCAATTTTATTCATAATACAACTTTTCATATGGTGATCAAGGAGACGTGTCGCAACGCTATTTAAAGCTGAACGTGTTGCTCTAATTTGTGTAAGTACGTCATCACAATAGACATCTTCATCAATCATACGATTTATTGCTTTGACCTGACCTTCGATGCGGTTTAAACGTGATTTTAAGTTACGTTTAATTTCATCTGAATGGTGTGCTTGTTCTATCATTTCACATCCCTCAAATCTGTTTAACTTCTCTTACATTGTGTATCATATACCCTATATAGGTATATGTCAATGTTTCTGTATCGAACATTATATTCTATGTTACAATGATAAAAACTTCATATAAAAGGAGATAGAAGTTATGCCTGAAATTTTCTATACATTCTTTTTTAATGATAATGTGATTATCAATTATCTGTTGATAGGGGCTTTTTTATTAAATTTAACCTTTATCTTTACAATTATCTTTATGGAAAGAAGAAGTGCAGGATCCATATGGGCGTGGATATTTGTACTCGGCTTGTTTCCATTGATAGGATTTGTTATTTACTTGCTATTCGGTAGACAAATTCAACGTGAATCTATCTTTAAGTTAGATCAAAGGGATCGAATTGGCCTTGAATACATCGTTAACCAACAATTAAAGGCCATTAAAAATAACAAATTTGAGCCACACAATCCTCATATACAAAATTACAGTCGTATGATACAAATGCTCCTCTATAATAACGCTGCCTTTTATACAAAAAATAATGAAATTGAATTGTTAACAGACGGCTATCAAAAATTCAAACACTTAAAAGAAGATATACGTCAAGCACAATCTTACATACATATCCAATATTACATCTTCCGCCACGACACACTCGGTAAAAGCATTATGGCTTTATTAGAGGAAAAATTAGAACAGGGCGTCGAAGTTAAAATGTTATATGATGATATGGGTTCAAGGGGCTTAACGTTGAGAGATTTTAAGCAATTCAAAGAAAAAGGCGGGCATGTTGAATCATTCTTTCCTTCAAAGTTGCCTCTGATTAACTTGCGTATGAACAATCGTAATCATCGTAAAATTGTTGTTATTGATGGTCAAATAGGTTATGTAGGCGGTTTTAATGTAGGTAATGAATATCTAGGTTTATCCAAAAAGTTTGGATATTGGCGTGATACACATCTTCGAATACAAGGAGAAGCTGTTCATGCATTACAGCTACGATATATTTTGGATTGGAATTCGCAAGCAAGTCGTGACAATATGGTTTATAATGAAAAGTATTTCCCTAAACACACAGGGTCAAAACAAGGCAGTATGGGCGTTCAAATTGCATCTAGTGGCCCAGATGAATTGTGGGAACAAGTAAAATATGGGTACCTTAAAATGATCTCTATGGCTAAAAAAGATATTTATATTCAAACCCCTTATTTTGTTCCAGATGAAGCTTTTATGGATGCATTAAAAATCGCAGCACTGGGTGGGGTCAATGTCAATATTATGATCCCAAGTAAACCAGATCATCCATTTGTTTACTGGGCAACATTTAAAAATGTGGCGAGCTTGATTGAAGCCGGCGCACGCGTTTACTTATACGATAATGGCTTTTTACACGCCAAAACACTCACTATTGATGATGAAATTACAAGCGTCGGTACTACGAACATGGATAATCGAAGTTTCACTTTGAACTTTGAAGTCAATGCTTTCGTATATAATGAAAAATTAGCTAAAGAAGTCAGAAAAAGTTTTGAAACCGATCTAAAAGTTTGTTCTGAACTTACAAAAGAACGCTATGACGAGAGAAGTTTATGGATAAAATTTAAAGAGGCTATCAGCCAATTACTTGCCCCTATTCTATAAAAAGGAAGTTGAAATAAAGATGAAAGATGCAATCACAGCCGCATTAAACTATATGAAGTCTAAACATGAGGGAGATCGTAGTGGTCATGATGTTGCACATGTCTTACGTGTGCGACATCTTGCTTTAGAAATTGCGCAACACTATCCTTTAGCAAATTGTTTCATTATTGAAATGGCAGCACTTCTACATGACACAGTCGATGATAAATTAGTGGATAGCATTACTGTGCACCAAGAATTAGAGCAGTTTTTACATTTACATAAAGTTCCTTCTGATGACCAACAAGCCATTTTCTACATTATCGATCATATGAGTTTTAGAAAATCAAATTCTGTAGGTACACTCAACACAATAGAAGCTCAAATTGTACAAGATGCTGATCGTTTAGATGCGATGGGTGCCATCGGTATTGCACGAACTTTTCAATTTGCCGGTCATTTCAATGAACCTATGTGGACAGGTGAATATACTTTAAAACAATTAAACGAATTAGAAGATGTTAGTCACCTTCCCCCCTCTGCCATTAAGCATTTTTATGAAAAATTATTAAAGTTAAAAGATTTAATGAATACTCAAACTGCACGACAAATGGCTGAGAAGCGCCATGCTTTTTTAGAACTCTTTTTGACACAGTTTATGGCTGAATGGCTTTCTGATATACATCACTAATTCATTACTTCTCTATTTCTCTTAAAATAATAACGATATATACTTTCACTTCTATAATTGGGCTCACTCAATCATATGACTGAGCTCATGAAAGCAACAAGAATCAATAAAGGTGACTTAAATTGAGTTTTTTGCTTTAAATAAAGCTTTTCTCAATTTAAGTCACCTTTTCAAGTAAGTGACGCATTCCAATCAAACAGCTACAGTCATCCCAATAGCCTCAAAAATCATTTTTATATGTACATTATTGTTATATCCAAAAAGCACTAAAATTCCCCAGAAAATGGATTAATATCACCACTTCGATTCTTCTTGTTATTAAGTATGCAAGGCCATAGAAAAGACCTGAATAAAAATAAGGTAAAAATTCTATCCAATTACTATATTCATGGACAAAACCAAAAAGAACACTGCTGACAATTAACCCTATAAACAAATGTCCTTTAAATAATACACGTAAGATAATTCCTCTAAAAACAATTTCTTCCAAGAGCGCTGGAAGTAATGCAAAAAATATTGCAAAATTTAATATTGAAATACCTTGAATACTGCTTTCTATATTTTCCTGATTTAATGTTGATCCAGCGTAAAGATAAGAAAATAAATAATCAAGTAATTTCACAACAATTATAACAATCACAATAATCGAAATATCCTTAGCTGTTAACTTTTTAAAACTAAATAAATTAATTTTGAAGTACTTTAACATATATATAAGAAATGCAAGCACTATAAAGTAAATCCATGCTTTTAGAGAAAGGGTCTCTAAAACAGATGACTCACCTATGTAAATTACAAAAATGAGCATGAATATAATACCTTTAATCAATCGTAAAGTTAATGCATCATTATTCACACGGTTGTCTTCATGAAAAATTTGCCTAATTGTTTCTTTCATACTGTCTCCTTAAATTTTATTTTTATCTATTTGATAATTATTTTATTTTAAATAATATACATAAAAACTCCAAAGGTGTCAATAACCTTTGGAGCTTTAAGTTAAACAATTTATGAATTATTGATTCAAATGTTTGTAAATAAGTCATCATTATTTTGTTTTTCTTAAAATGAATGCGCCCATACTTGTAAATAAAAGTGATAACAACATTGGGAAACTTCGACCATTTTGGCCTGTTTCTGGTAACATCTTCTCCTCATGTTGTTGAGAAGCAGTTACCATATCATTTTTGTGTAAATTATCGGTTAAATGGCTTTGTTTCACAGTTTGCATCTCAGTTGTCATTATATTCACGCCATGAGGTTCGCTTGGCACTGCATTTAAAATGGAAGGAGATGGATATTGAGCATCGTCGTGACTTCCTGCACTGCTCATCATATTCACATTCTGTATTTTTGATGGCCTAGTATTCATCATTTGAGCTTGTACAGTGGATTGCATTGACTTGTGTTCAGTTTGAGGTTGATCCATATTTTTTTCGTGCGCTACTTGCTGTGATTGCATTTTATCTTTAGAAATGGCATTGGAAGATGATTTTTGATCCATTGCTTGCTTATCATGTGGTGACATGTCTGGTTGATTTTGATGATTTTCATTTGGAAAGTCAGCTTGATGTTTTTCTGCTTCTTTTTCCCATGCTTCTGCATGTGCATCTTCTGTTGCTTTACCTTCTTGTGCGTTTGGTGTATCCCAATCTTTTGCAGCTAATTCTTCTTTTGATTTAAATATGGCTTTAAATACTTTTCGCTCTACTTTATTATCACCTGAATCAGAAATAGGACTATCCCATCCTACAAACACACTACCTTCATCAGGAATCGGTGTAGGTGCACCAAAAGCGGAATCTTTCCATGTCGGATTATTTCTTACAA
Organism: Staphylococcus sp. 191; assembly: GCF_011174885.1. Taxonomy (NCBI): domain Bacteria; kingdom Bacillati; phylum Bacillota; class Bacilli; order Caryophanales; family Staphylococcaceae; genus Staphylococcus; species Staphylococcus sp. 191. The sequence continues at coordinate 25,395 of NZ_PNRJ01000009.1, forward strand.
GATAAACTAATGCTTTTTCTACAGAAGTATAGTCATCTAAATGACCTGGTCCATCTGCTACAAATGCGATTGGTTGTAATGATTTTTATCATATGAACGCGTAATATCTCTAGGATGCGGTCGAGCTGGATCATTATCATCTAACGGATGATTTACGTCACTAGGTACATATGAACCGATTAATAAATCTTTTGTACCGAATGCACCGAGATAAAAATTAACTGTCGGATATTCATTATCTTGAGGTAGCGCATTACGCCATTCTATAAATTCTGTATTGTCATCATTCGCTACAGTTGTAGGAATAATCAATCCACTTTCTTTTAATTGTTGCCATGTTTGGCCATGTTTTAAATAATAAACAATATTATTAGATACTTGACTACCAACAATAAAATGTCCGTTGTTTAACGCTTTGAAGAAAACAGGCGCGTAATCATCGCGATCGACTTGTTTTAAGCGCTCAGTTACTTCAACAGAAGTTGCATTTGTGAATGGTCCTATGACTGGAGGCGTGTTTCTGTATTTTTCTAAACCGATATGTGCTCTAAATGCGCGATCTCGCGTTACTTGCCCTTCTTTGGGTAAATCGTAAGACCAATATTTAAGATAGTAACCTTCGGGAATACTTACTTGTGGTAGTTGGAATGGTATGTCTTTCCAATTTGTTTGTTTTAAAACATAATAACCAAACGAAGACGTTTTCTGTCCTTCTGGCATAATTAATTGTGCGTTTGATTTAAAAGGATCATATAATTCAAAACTAATAGCGCTAAAATTGTTAGGATCAACAACCTGTTTATTATCTTTTAAATCTTTTTCATTTCGTGTGATATGGTCAACAGGACCGATATTTTGAACTTTTTCTTGCTCGGGGTGTGCTTCACGTTCTTCTTCAATAGGATGATGTTGGTGAATCTCTTCATGATGATGACCATCGTGTGCATGGCCAACATGTTCATGTGTATTATGTTCAACTTGAGGGCTTACTGTTTCAGTTTGAGGATTTACATGTGCATCATTATGGGGTGTTACTTCGGTAGCACCGTGATGTGCTTCCGTCTCTGTGGATACGTTATTTTCATTTTGCACTTTCGTATCTATGCTAGATTTGGGTTGCATTGCTACATTTTGAGACTTTTGTTGCGCAGATGGTTGTACTGTATTTACTGATTGAGGGCTATCAACATTTTGCTCAATTTCTGCTGAATTCGGGCCACTAGAGGATTCTCCACTGTTTTCTACACTATCAGCATATGCAGAATGGGATGATAATAAAATGCCGCTTGAAACAAGCATGGATGTAACAATAGTTTTCTTCATGATTTATCTCCTTTAATCGTAATGATTACGATTAATTATAGTCAATTGAATTTTGATAGTCAATATTATTTTTTTAAAAGATTGTAAAAGACTTACAATTGTGTTATTTTATTTACAATTTTATTATTTTAATAGTATCGCGTGTTTTCCTCCATCCCATATAAAAAAAGCACAGGGCCTTGACTCTATGTTAAAAGTCATGGCACTGTGCTTTTTTATATTTAAGGACCGAACTTATTTTTTCTTTTTCTTCACAACTTGTGTGTTTTTAGCTGATTTTGGCTTTTTTTCTTGTTCAAACTTTTTAATCAATGGTGCAACTTCTGCTTTTGCTTTTTTGCCATATACAACATTCGCTACGTGTGTTTGAACCACTAAGAATGCGGCAGAAACTGACCAATACAAACCTAATGCCGCAGCAGAACTTAACGAAATCCAAACAATCATGATTGGAGATATAATCATCATCATGTATCCCATTTGTCGTTGTTCAGGTGGCATATTAAAACTTGAAACATAAGCTTGAATAAAGTAAAGAACACCGGCAATAATGGTAATCCAAATATCAGGTTTGTCTAAATGGAACCATAGAAAATCCGAATACTTAGTTATGCCGCCACCAGATGGATATTTTAATACAAAGAACAGTGCCATAATAATCGGCATTTGTAAAATAAGAGGCAAACATCCCAACATACTGGCCATTGGATTCATATTGTATTTTTTATAAACTTGCATCATTTCTTGGTTGGCAGCCAATTTATCTTCTTGTGTACGTGCACGTTTTACTTTTTCTTGCGCTTCTGTAATTTCCGGCTTAGCTATTTTCATTTTCTCACGCATCATATGCATGTTTTTGTAATTAGACAACATAAAAGGTAAGAGTACAACACGCACCGCTAATACAATAATAATGATAGCTAAGCCATAATTATCACCTAATGTATGACCTAACCAGTGTATAAGTTTATCCATAGGTTGGACAAAGGTATTAAAAAAGAAACCGTCTCGGTTTTCAGGCTTACTATAATCACATCCAGCTAAAAATAAGACTACGCCTAGAAGCGTTGTCAGTAAAGCTTTGTTCTTCATTTTTCCACCTCTAAAGTAATATTCACATAAATGATATTTTATCATAGAAATTGGAATGGTGGAAATATATTCAAACATAAAAATGATTTTATTTGAAATATTGCATATAACGATTCACAGAGTTTTCAATATTTGTACTGTGTGTGATTGACGAAATTGTTGCGATACCATCGGCACCATTTTTAATAATAGACGACACATTTTCTTCAGTTATCCCACCTATAGCCACGATAGGAATATTTTCATCATATTCTCTCATCCGACGAATCATTTCAACACCGCCAGGTTTTTTGGCATCGCTTTTTGAACTCGTTTCATAGACAGGACCGACACCAATATAATCAACATGTGTTAAATCAGATTGATCATACTCTTCAAAGTTACCTACACTCAATCCTATAATTTTGTTTTTGAGCTTAGAATAGAATGAGGCTATTTTTTCATCATCTTGTCCTACATGGACACCATCAGCATCAATTTCTATCGCCAAATTAATATCATCATTGACGATGAAAGGCACTTTATAGGCACGACATAACCTTTGCAACTCTATAGCCTTCAACTTTTTCTCATTGCCTGATAGAGAAGAGGGTCCCTTTTCACGAAATTGGAACATTGTAATACCCGCCTCTAACGCTTCTTTAAGTATCGACTCAAGACTGCCCTCTTTCACATCTTGTGTTCCGGCAATAAAATAAATACGTAATTGCTTACGATCAAAACCCATTTTAAATCACTTCTCTCTTTTTGATCTCTAATTGGTAAGATTCAGCAGATGTTTGATTCAATGCATCAATAAAAGCGACAAGAAAAGTCCCTGGTAAATCTGCGCCTTCTCTAAGCTCAGCCTGTTCTGCAGCAATATTATAGAAAGATACTGCTTGTGTCAACTGTTCAATTGAAGGTGTTCCTTCTCCTAATAAAAAGCTTGCAATCACACCTCCAAGTAAACATCCAGCTCCTGTGATTTTAGTAAGGAGCGGCGTACCATTAGATAACATAACAATACCCTCTTTTTGAATAATAACATCGACTTGGCCAGAAATAACGATGGCAGTTTGATACTTTTTATACGCTTCTTGTGCGATTCTTACAACATCAATATCATCCGCACTATCCGTACCTTTCATCGTTGTTGTCGTATCGACTAAAGTCATTATTTCAGATGCATTACCTTTAATAACCGATACATCTATTTCCTCTAAGAAGCGTTGACAAAAATCTTTTCTAAATTGAGATGCGCCCACTGCAACCGGATCGAACACTACAGGCACGCCCTTCTTATTGGCTGTTTTTGCGATTTTTAACATGTCTTCACCGCGTTGCTTTGTCAATGTCCCAATATTAATTAATAACGCTTGCGCTACATTAAAAAAATCATCTGCTTCTTCCGGTGCTTCACTCATTGCAGGGCTTGCACCGACACTAATCAAACCGTTAGCCGTAAAGTTTTTAACAACATCATTTGTGTAACAAACAACTAAAGGATGTTGTGCTCTTAACTTTGATAAAAAATTCATATTAATCCCACCCATTGATTTTTTCATATGCAAAATGGTTCACCGGGCCACGCCCTTTTCCTATCTCAGGAGTATGTTTAATTGCCAACGAAATATATTTTTTCGCTTTAGCTACAGCCTCGAAAACCGACTTTCCTTTTGCTAATTCTGCTGTAATGACTGCCGAAAAAGTACAACCTGTCCCATGTGTGTGTTGTGTTGGGAAACGTTCACTTTTAAATTCATAGTGACCCTCTTTAGTAAATAAATGGTCAATAGCATCACCTTCTAAATGGCCACCTTTAATAATGACACCTTTAGAACCAATTTCTTGGATAAAATATTGACCTGCACGAAGAATTTTTTCTTCACTATTAATTGTCATTTGAACAATTTCTTCAGCTTCAGGAAGATTAGGTGTTGCAACATCTGCATAGGGTAATAATGATTCTTTTAAACTCTGACGTACACTTTGGTCCATTAATGAATCCCCACTTTTGGCGACCATCACGGGATCTATGACATAAGGAATATCAATCTTTTTCAAATAAATTTCGATTACTTCCATCATTTCCGGTGTAGGTATCATACCCGTTTTTAATGCATGTGGCTTTTCATCATTAAATACACTTTCTAATTGTTCTTCCAGCCATGCAGCATCTAAATTATGGATATGCTGAACACCTAAAGAATTTTGCGCTACAATACTTGTGATTGCTGCCATGCCATAAACGCCACAGGAATGAAAAGATTTCAAATCTGCCATTGCACCTGCGCCACCACTAGGATCCGTACCTGCAATTGTTAAAGCTATTTTTGGTTTTTCCATTTTTTACCCTCCAAATTCCCATTGTTCTAATTGATATGACATATTAAAGAAACGGCGTTCATGAGTCGTACTTTGTAGAAAATTTTGTCGTAAAGTTTTTTGAACTTGAGTAGAACTCGTTTCTGCATATTCATCTAACCATCGTTGAATGTATGACATTAAAGTGTCCATTTCTTGTGCGTAAAATGCAAACCATGATTTCAATGGGTTTGAATTTGAAAAATCGTACTGTGCCATTGCACGTTTGCCAAGTTGTTGATAAACATATGGACATGGTGCCATAGCGGCAATCGTATATGCTACATTATCAAATGCAAAAGCATTGTAATACATATGTTTAATGTAATGATCAGCAGAGGGGTACCATTCCCCCTCAGCGATTATCGATTGATAATCTTCACCTACAAAATCAGCTAAAATATGATGCGGTTCCACTTCTCCTGAGCTTGCAAATTGAATTTGTTCAGTCAAAAACTGTATTTCTTCTTTTGAATTGACTTTAGGTATTAACAACGCGTATATTTTCGCAAACTCATTTAAATAGCGGGCGTCTGCACGTAAATAATGCTTAACTGCTGCTTTAGGAATTTGCCCTGTAATTAGCCCTTGGATAAAATCATCATTATAAATATGCTCAATAATTGGTTCTGCCTCTTGCATTAACTGTTCAGAAAAAGTCATTTTTTATTCTCCTTTGATATGAAAAAAGACCACTAAGAAAAGCAGCCTTGATAACATACCACGGTGAATGATATTATACCGCTACTTCCCTACGTTGGTATCAACCAAATCAGGTTCGAAGGGTCTGAATTGCCATTCATCTCAGCCTTAAGGCGCCCCTAGTAGTCTTATTTATTTATACTTAATGTATCAAAAAGACTGTTTAATTTCAATTAGAGTCGACTTTTATTCTGAATATTCTATTTTAATAGTTTGATTAACCAATTATCAGCATGAACCTGTTGTTCTACTATTTGATACCGTTACTTATGTATTCTGCGCAGTTGATGTCTGGGTTGCGCTTTTCGCTTTTTAGCTCGGCGCAACCCTAGTCATCTTTGCCGGGGTGGGACGACGAAATCTATAGATTTCTGTCCCACTCCCATTCAAAAATAATATTTGGGAATGTCTTTGAAGGTAAATGAATAAGATCAGTTAAATGATTGTGTGAGGTAAATTCGATTATATTTTGTAAGGGGAAATATAATTTGAGAAGGTTGATTTTGAAAGCATAGTGGGTGATAAATCATAGATATTTAAATTTGTGTTGGGCTTGTTAGGTTTTCACATGTTGATTTCATTTGAGTGGGAATTAAGGGATAAAATTGTGTAACGAGGAGTTCCGTAGCATAACGTTTTTCATCATTATGAAAAAAACGTCTTGTTTGAATTTGTCCGCTGATTGCTACGATGATGTCTTCTTTAAAAACTTCTTTAATTTGAATTGCCACTTCTCCATAAGCTTTGCAGTTTAAAAAGTCATACATAGGTCGTTGGTTGCGACTTAAATAATTACGTGTAACTTTGACTGAAAAAGTTATAAAGTGACTGTCTTCTTTTTCATAATGCTGGGGCGGACGATTTATACAACCGATTGCTTGAAATTGGTTAATTGAGCTCACCTCCTATATCCGTAATATAGTCGGTTTATTATAATAAAACAATGTTCAATAAATTAAAAACAACCGTGCAATCCCATTTAAAAGTTCAAGCAGGTAAAGAATTTTTTTACTTTTTGAGTTATAATAAGCGATGAATCCATTTTTTCGAAAAGTTCTTTAATCTTTTAAGGGGTTGGTTGAATGAAAACATTTAAGGCTGTCCGCTTCCAAATCGTTTCTGAAAACAGTACTGTGACAGAATATGAACTGATAGATGGCGTTATTATTAATAAAGAAAATAGTGGAACTGGTTGGTTATTGGAAATTGTCATTTCCGAGGTGCATCAGGAACAAATGGAACAATATATGGCAGAAGAAAAGTTATTAGACATTCGTGTCGTCATTACACGCCCTTCCAATGATCCTGCGTTATTTGATGCAACTATCAAACATATTACACCTTTAAAAGAGTATATCTCTGTCGTATTTGAATGTCACATCTATACATTGCGACAAGTTTACGCGGAAAGTTTACTTGAGCAATTAGTGAATGAAGGTCTTGAAGGTGATGAATTAATCACAACATTTAACCGTATGATGCAATCAAAACCACGTTTAAAAGACGAACGGCAATAGTGCAAGATTTATCATTTTCGACAACGACTTTTCGTAAAAATTAAACGTAGCAGAAATAATAAAATGAATAAAACATCTCAAATTTATTTGAACAAGAAGAATATCGTCATTTCTTCAAATAAAAGTAGATGTCTAGGTTACACTTGATTCAAGCTGCTCATCACCCAGACATCTACTTTTTTATATTGGACATTCCTCATGTCATTATATTTAATTTTTAATTAAGCATTAGGATCTTGCAATGCGAATGTCAATTCACAACTACATGCAATTTGGCCATCAACTGTTGCTTTAGCAGTTCCTTTTCCTATCGGCCCTTTAATTTTTGTGATTTCTACTTCTAATCGTAGCGTATCTCCAGGGACCACTTGCTTTTTAAAACGACATTTATCTATACCAGCAAATAGGGCTAACTTCCCTTTATTCTCCTCACTATTAAGCATAGCGACAGCACCTGTTTGTGCTAAAGCTTCTGTAATCAAGACACCTGGCATAACTGCATATTCTGGAAAATGGCCTTGGAAAAATGGTTCATTACCTGAAACTTGTTTAATTCCCACACAACGTTGACCCGGCTCATATTCAACAACTTTATCTATCAACAAAAAGGGTTGACGGTGCGGTATAATATTTTTTATTTCATTATAATCAAAGATGGTTTCCATTAATCTTCTCCTCCAATTGTTTCAAATATATGATGCCAAAAACTCAAATCAAACATTTTAATGACGTTGTCATGGTTAATGATAAAGCCTGTCATGATTCCCACAAAAAATAAAATCACAGCAACAATTACAAAAAGAATCAATTTAGCACTGAGTGAATGCGTCAGGACTTGTAACCAGTTATTTCGCTTAGTCATTAACTCTTTCAATTTGAGCACCTAATGATTTAAGCTTTCCATGAAAATTCACATAACCACGATCAAGGTGTTTCAGCTCAGTTACTGTTGTTTCTCCATCTGCCACAAGGCCAGCTAAAATTAAAGCTGCTGCTGCACGTAAATCGGTTGCTTTGACTTGCGCACCTTGCAACTCACTTTTGCCTTCTATTTTTGCACTACGGCCTTCAACTGATATTTTAGCATTCATACGCTTGAATTCACCCACATGCATAAAACGGTTTTCAAACACCGTTTCAGTAATGATTTTATGGCCTTCAGCTGTTAAAAGCAGTGCCATCATTTGTGATTGCATGTCTGTCGGGAAACCTGGGTGAGGGAGTGTTTTAACATCAACTGGCTGTAATTGTTCTGGTGCAGTTACACGAATACCATCCTCTTGATATTCGAGGTTTACACCCATTTCTTCCAATTTATAGACTAAACTTGTCATGTGCTCTTTAATTGCACCTTTAACCAATACATCGCCTCTCGTAATAGCAGCAGCAATCATCAGTGTTCCCGCTTCAATACGATCAGGGATAATTGAATGTTGGACCCCTTTTAATGATTCAACACCGTTAATAATAATAGTATCTGTGCCTGCACCTTTAACATCCCCGCCCATTTCATTAATGTAATTTGCGAGGTCGACAATTTCAGGTTCTCTTGCAACATTTTCAATGACTGTACGTCCTTTTGCCAAGGTTGCTGCCATAATTACATTTTGTGTTGCGCCTACACTTGGAAAATCAAAATGGATCTCATTTCCAACTAAACCTTGAGGCGCTTCAGCATAAATATAACCTGCTTCTTGATATATTTTGGCACCTAATGCTTCAAGTCCTTTTAAGTGTTGCTCTATCGGACGCGAACCGATTGCACACCCTCCAGGTAATGCTACTTTTGCACGTCCTAATCTTGCTAATAAAGGTCCCATAACAAGGATGCTAGCTCTCATTTTACTAACATATTCATAAGGGGCTTCTTCATTTAAATCTTTAGAAGCATCAACTGTTACTGATTGCTTTTTTTCGTGATATTTCACTTTAGCATTTAAAACACTAAGTACGTTGTTAATTGTTTCGACATCACTTAAAGCAGGTACGTTAAGTAATTCACTTTTCCCTTTGCTTGCTAATAATGAAGCTGTAATAATCGGTAGGACTGCATTTTTAGCCCCCTCTACCGTTACTTCACCTGTAAGCGTTTGACCGCCTTTAACAATAATTCTATCCATCTTCATTAATCCTCCACTAGTTTACAACTCTGTTCTATTTTTTAATTGGTCACTACTTGAGCAAATACACCTGTTATTAGCTATTTGACTTATTTATTTTAAACATCATGATTTGAATTTTTAAAATAAATATCTGATTTGCGTAGAAAAATGTAGTAAATCAATAATAAAATTACTTACGCTTGTGCCTAATAAAATTGCTGCAAAAATCATAATGACTTGAACTTGCATAGGATATCCTTTTTTAAAAAACTGATCTAGCCTAATTGCATTTAAGCCCCAATAAGCAATACAAATACACAGCACGTGCGTTAAAATATGTGCGATAGCAAATTGACCCATATAATCCATATTGTTACGTTGCTCCTTCACAATTTCATTCTCTTCATTAATTCTACATGATTTATAGTACAATTCATACTATTAGCGCCTTATACAAACACACTTTTTCTATAATAGCATTGAAATGAAATATAATGGACAATAATAGTTTTAGAGACTTATGATTGCTAGATTGCAGCATTGATACCATTATAAAAAGCTCGATGTGTGGATAGATACACATCGAGCTTTTTATTGTTAGCTCGTAAAAGCCAACTACTTGTATTTAGCAACTTCGATACGGTTATCAGCACGTTGCAATGCACGTTCTGCACGTTTTAAATCCGTATCTGATTGATCTCCTTCAAGATAAAAAGTTGCACGTTGCTTTGCTGATTTTGCACGCTCTAAGTCAATATCTTCTGCTGATTCAGCAGCTTGTGCTAAAATATTTACTTTTTCATGTCTAATCTCAGCAAACCCTTCTGTTACAGCGATATAATCTGCTTTACCATCTTTAGTCACTTTGATATGACCGATTCTTAATGGTGTAACCGTCGGAATGTGACCGTACATCACACCCATCTCGCCTGCTGTTGTTTGTAAGACAACGATTTCTACGTTCTCTTCTTTATAAACAGAACCATTAGGAGTGACGATATCTAAGGTTAATGTATTCATTATCCAAGCCTCCTAATTTGTATTAAACTTCTACACCCATATCTTTTGCTTTCGCAATCACGTCATCAATGCCACCCACTAAGCGGAATGCATCTTCAGGAATATGGTCATACTTACCATCTAAAATTGCTTTGAAGTCTTGTACAGTTTGTTTAACAGGGACGTAAGATCCTTTTTGACCTGTAAATTGTTCAGCAACATGGAAGTTTTGTGATAAGAAGAATTGGATACGACGCGCACGTTCAACAGTTTTCTTATCTTCATCTGACAATTCATCCATACCTAAAATAGCAATGATGTCTTGTAATTCACGGTATTTTTGTAAAGTAGATTGAACTTGTCGTGCAACATCATAGTGTTCTTGTCCAACTACAGTCGGTTCAAGCGCACGTGACGTTGAAGCTAATGGGTCCACAGCTGGGTAGATACCCATTTCACTAAGTTTACGTTCCAAGTTTGTTGTTGCATCTAAGTGCGCGAAAGCTGTAGCTGGCGCTGGGTCAGTATAGTCATCGGCTGGTACGAATACCGCTTGAATTGATGTAACAGACCCTTTATTTGTAGATGTAATACGTTCTTGTAATTGACCCATCTCAGTCGCTAACGTTGGTTGATAACCTACTGCTGAAGGCATCCGGCCTAATAATGCTGATACTTCTGAACCTGCTTGTGTAAAACGGAAAATATTGTCGATAAACAATAATACGTCTTGTCCTTGTTCATCACGGAAATATTCAGCCATAGTTAAACCTGATAATGCAACACGCATACGTGCACCAGGTGGCTCGTTCATTTGTCCGAATACCATCGCTGTTTTAGCAATAACACCACTATCTTTCATTTCATAGTATAAGTCATTACCTTCACGTGTACGTTCACCAACACCGGCAAATACTGAAATACCACCGTGCTCTTGAGCGATATTGTTAATTAATTCTTGAATTAATACGGTTTTACCTACACCGGCACCACCAAATAATCCAATTTTACCACCTTTTATGTAAGGTGCTAGTAAGTCTACAACTTTAATTCCAGTTTCTAAAATTTCTACTTCTGTAGAAAGTTCATCAAATTGAGGTGCTGAACGGTGAATCGGGTCACGACGTACTGAAGCGTCAACTTCACTTTCTAAGTCAATATGTTCACCTAAAACATTGAAGACACGTCCAAGTGTTGCATCTCCTACTGGTACGCTAATTGGTGCGCCAGTATCTTTTACTTCTGAACCACGTTGAACACCATCTGTAGAGTCCATTGCGATTGTACGTACAACATCGTCACCTAAATGAAGAGCGACCTCTAAAGTTAAACTCTCAGTTTCACCATCTCTTGCCACTTCGATGATAAGTGCGTTGTTAATATTTGGAATTTCATTATGTTCAAAACGCACGTCAATAACTGGCCCCATGACCTGAGTTACACGGCCTAATCCCATGTTTCTTCCTCCTTAAAATCAAATTATTCTAACGCTGCTGAACCACCAACAATTTCAGTGATTTGTTGTGTAATGGCTGCTTGTCGCGCACGGTTAAATTGTAATGATAAATCATCAATCATTTCTGCTGCATTATCAGAGGCATTCTTCATCGCATTCATACGAGATGCATGTTCACTCGCCTTAGCATCAAGAATCGTGCCATATATTAAGCTCTCAATATATTGAGGTAATAAGACTTTTAATATCGCTTCTTTATCTGGCTCAAATTCATATGATGATAACGCGCCATGCCCTAAGCTCGAATCCTCAGGAGATAATGGTAATAATTTTTTACTTCTTGGTTTATTTTCAATTACACTCATGTAATGGCTATAGTAGACATGTAATTCATCAATACGTTCTTCTGCGTATAAGTCAACAGCGCGTTTAGCTATAGCTTGAATGGCTTTAAATGAAGGCTGATCTGGAATATCAGTTAATGTATTTTCAATCTCGTATCCTCTATTTTTTAAAAATGAAGCACCGATTTGTCCTAGCACAATAATACTGTATTCGTCAGAACTTTGATGTCGTTTTTCAATATCACGAATCATATGTTTTAAAACGTTGGCACTGTATGCACCTGCAAGGCCTCGGTCACTTGTAATAACCATATAACCAACACGTTTCACTTCACGTTCAACAAGCATAGGATGGGTGTTATTCGTATTCGCACCCGCAATCGCTGTAATCGCATCTTCCATTTTTTCCATATAAGGTCGAAATGTTTTTGCATTTTTTTCAGCTTTACGCAATTTCGAACTAGAAACCATGTTCATCGCGTTTGTAATTTGCTTCGTCTTTTTCGTTGATTTTATACGAGAATCAATTTCTTTTAATGAAGCCACTATCTCACCACCTTATCTATTTTAATGATCGATTATTCTTCTGAAACTTTGAATCCTTTTTTGAATTCCGTAATTGCTGCTTCAAATTTATCATCTGCAGGCAATCCGCCAGTTTCACGAATTTCAGTGAAGATATCATTGGCATTTGATTTTGTCCATTCAATTATTTCACTTTCAAAGCGTGTAATATCAACAACTGGAATATCGTCCAAATAGCCACGTGTTAATGCGTAAATGATTAACACTTGATGTTCAACTGGTAATGGCTTGTTTTGATCTTGTTTAAGTACTTCAACTGTACGCTTACCACGCTCTAATTTACGGGCTGTTGCTTCATCAAGGTCAGATCCAAACTGAGCGAATGACTCTAATTCACGATAAGAAGCCAAGTCTAAACGTAATGTACCAGCAACTTTTTTCATTGCTTTAATTTGTGCAGAACCCCCTACACGTGACACTGAAAGACCTGCATTAATCGCTGGTCGAATACCTGAGAAGAACAAGTCTGATTGTAAGAAAATTTGACCATCTGTGATCGAAATAACGTTTGTTGGGACATAAGCAGAAATGTCACCTGCTTGTGTTTCAACGAATGGTAAGGCAGTGATTGAACCGCCACCTAAATCATCATTTAATTTCGCCGCACGTTCTAATAAACGACTGTGTAAGTAGAACACATCACCTGGATAAGCTTCACGACCTGGTGGACGACGTAATAATAATGATAACTCACGGTATGCAGCTGCTTGTTTTGTTAAATCATCATATACGATTAAAACATGTTTACCGTTAAACATGAATTCTTCAGCCATAGATACACCTGCATACGGTGCGATGTATAACATTGGAGCTGGTTGAGCTGCAGAAGCAGAAACAACAATTGTGTAATCTAAAGCTCCAGCTTGACGTAATTTTTCAACGGCTGCACGTACTGTTGATTCTTTTTGACCAATCGCAACATAGACACAAATCATGTCTTGATCTTTTTGGTTCAAAATCGTATCAATGGCAACTGTAGTTTTACCAGTTTGACGGTCACCAATAATCAATTCACGTTGACCACGACCAATTGGAACAAGCGCGTCAATTGCTTTGATACCTGTTTGTAATGGTTCGTCAACAGATTTACGTGCCATAACACCTGTTGCTTTCTTCTCGATAGGGCGTGTTTTTGTCGAATTTATTGGACCTTGTCCGTCGATAGGTTGTCCTAATGAGTTTACGACACGACCGATTAATTCTTCACCTACTGGAACCTCCATAATTCGTCCAGTACGTTTTACTTCGTCGCCTTCTTTAATTTCATCATAAGGACCTAAAATTACGACACCCACGTTTGTTTCTTCTAAGTTTTGTGCCAGTCCAAGTACGCCGTTATGGAATTCTAATAATTCACCAGCCATAACGTCGTTTAATCCGTGAACTAATGCAATACCGTCACCAATTTGAATAACTGTACCTACATCTGTTACAGACATTTCTGACTCATAGTTTTCAATTTGTGAGCGAAGTAATGCACTAATTTCTTCAGCTTTTATGGCCATCTATGTCACTCCTCCATTTAATCTAATTAATGTGCTCTGTTAAACTTTTTAATAAGTTGATTTAAATCATTTTGTACACTGCCATCGTAGACCTTAGTCCCAATTTTAACGCGCACGCCACCAATGAGGGATTCATTGATATCAGCATGAATGATTAAATCTTTAAGTCCTGTACGATTTAACAATGCATTTTTAACTTGCATCAATTCATCATCTGTTAAAGATGTTGCTGATTCCACATATGCATCTGCTAAACCATGGAAGTTATAATACTGCGCTTCAAATGCTTTAAATATTGCAATAAGCAAATGTAAGTTTCGGTGTGATCCAATGATTTTTAATGTATTCAATAAGTATGGATGTACACCTTTAAACACGTTCTCTACGATATGATATCGATCTGCAATTGTAATTTTAGGCTCGTAATCGATACCTTTTAAATAATCAATTTGACTTTGGATCGCCGTATTAATTTCCGTAAATTCATCGTAAACTTCTGTTAACACATTTTGATCGATCGCAACATCAAAAAGTGCTTGGGCATATTTTTGAGCAACGTCAGCCATTACTTATCCCCTACCTCTTTAACATACTTCTCTATTAAAGCTTTTTGATCTTGTTCAGAGATTTCTTTACGCAATACTTTCGATGCAATCAGTACTGAAAGTTCAGAAACTTGATTGTTAATTTCTGCCAATGCACGTTCTTTTTCACTCTTAATTTCACTTTGGGCTGTTTCAATCATACCGTTAGCACGTTGGTTAGCCTCGTGAATGATCTCTTCTTGCTGACGTTGAGCTTGAACTTTAGCATCTTCAAGAATTTTATGCACTTCGTCTTGTGTTTCTTTTAATTTTTGTCTATTTTCTTCTTCTAAACGTTGAGCATTCATTTTTGCACGTTCTGCATCATCAATATCTTGATTAATCGAACGCTCACGATCGTCCATGACTTTTTTAAGTGGTCCCCAAGCAAACTTTTTCAATAGCGCAAGCAAGATAATAAACGTTACCACTGTAACGATAATATCACCAATATTTACGCCAGTTGCAGCTGCAAAGGTAAATAAATTAGCAGTCACTATGATGTACACTCCTTTCAACCATTTCATCTATTAAACAATAAAAACGAACGGCGAAAGTCTAATCAATACTAGACCTCGCCTATGACACATGTTACGCATGTATTGTAGGGCAACACACATGTTTTGAAAATGTCGTGCGTCTAATTTGCGCTGTTATTAAATGAATAAAACGATGAATGTAATAACAACCCCGATGATAGGAAGTGCCTCAACTAAACCAATACCAATGAACATGATTGACATTAATTGTGTACGTGCTTCTGGTTGACGTGCTACACCTTCGACTGTTCTAGAAACGATTAAACCGTTACCGATACCTGCACCTAATGCTGATAAACCAATTGCGATTGCTGCTGCGATTAAATTCATTATATAAATCCTCCTAAAAGTGTTTTAAAATTTAAATTTAAATTGATTTTATTTTAATGGTCGTCAAGCACTTTGTGTGACATATAAACCATTGCTAACATTAAAAAGATATAGGCTTGGATTGAGCCTACAAAGATTGAGAAACCTTGCCAAACAATTAAACCAGGAATACCTATTAAGAAGCCAAAAGCAACTCCTGTCGTCGCTTTTGCAAGCAAACCTAATAATATTTCACCCGCATATATGTTACCGTATAAACGAAGACCGAGTGTTAGTGTTGATGCAAACTCTTCGAAAACATTGATTGGCAACAATGCAAGGTATGGTTGACCATAACCTTTTAGATAATTTTTTGTACCACGCATTTTAACACCATAGTAATGCGTTAACAGAACCATCATCGTTGCGAGTGTTAAAGTGACATGCGGATCTGCTGTAGGTGACTTCCACCATAAATAATGGTTATTTATAAACTGCAATGGAAGCCCTAGCATGTTCGCCACAAAAATAAATAGTATTAAAGTGACTGCTAAGAAGTGAAATTGTCCACCTTTCGACCAAGCCATATTACTTTCGATAATTCCTCGAACAAAATCAAAAACCCATTCAATGAAGTTTTGCGCACCTTTAGGTCTCTTCTGGAGATTGCGTGTACATAAGACTGCAATAATAAACACTATGACTGCTGTAATAATCAACATCATAATTGTAGATAAGTTGAAATTAATGTCCACTCCGAGAAAATTCCATGTCACCACGGGTTGTTTATGATCCATTCTTGATTTCACCTCTTTTCAAATTATAATTCGTCTTTTTCGCTCTTAATAAAAGGACGAAAAACCATTAACACATATGAAACCATCAACCCTATCAAGACGCCAAGAATATGTATTTGTGCTTGAAAGAATACCCATCCAGTACATGCTAAAATTGCGATTAAAAATCGCCAACCACTTCCAGTTGAAATGTGACCAACATTGGTTTTCTTTGATCGCTCTAAATAGTATTCAAAAATACATGTATTCGCAAAGGATGCAATTATTCCTACGATGAGCCCAAGTACAATTGGTGGTTGGATCTTGAAAACATATAGGATTAGAAGCCCTACTAAAATCGTAGAGTAATATGTTAAAAACGGCTGAAACATTTTAGAAAAACGATTCATATTGAGCCTCATTTCTGCCTAAAGACACAATTTTGAAAACCGTTCCACACATACAACTTTCATGATAATATAGGGGGAAAAGCGTGTCAATTGCACAGTGAAAAGGCTTCGATTTTGCACTCTAAATTGTCACAATTTTGACACATTTGACCCCCATATTTGATCACTTCACTTTAAAGCCTTCTGGTTTTTCTTCGATCAAGCCATACATATATTTAATGTTCTCACAAATACGTTTTGAGGCTTGACCGTCACCATATGGATTTTGAGCGATACTCATTGCTTGATAAAGTGATTCATCTGTTAATAATGCTCTTGTTGCTTCATACACATCATTTTCTTCGGTACCTACAAGTTTAAGTGTCCCCGCTTCAACCCCTTCAGGTCGTTCAGTCGTGTCTCTTAAAACGAGTACAGGTTTTCCTAATGACGGTGCTTCCTCTTGAACACCACCGGAATCCGTTAAAATAAAATGTGCTTGATGCGCGAAATTATGAAAATCTACCACTTCAAGCGGCTCAATTAATTCAATACGCTCGTGATCATTTAAATGTCGATAAGCGATTTCACGAACTTTTGGGTTTTTATGCATTGGATAGACGATAACTGCATCTTCTACTTCTTCCACGATTCGTCTAACTGCCTTAAAGATATTTTCCATAGGTGTCCCTATGTTTTCTCGACGATGTGCTGTTAGCAGTATGATGCGTTTACCTTGGTGCCGTTGAATGATTTCAGAATGATATTGATCGTCAACTGTTGTATGCATAGCATCAATTGCCGTATTCCCAGTAACAACAACTTTATTGGGATCTTTCTTTTCATTCAAAAGATTTTGCGCTGCTTGTTCAGTAGGTGCAAAATGAATATCTGCCATGACGCCTGTCATTTGACGATTCATCTCTTCAGGAAATGGAGAGTACTTATTCCAAGTTCGTAATCCCGCTTCAACATGGCCAATACTGATTTCGTTATAAAAAGCAGCGAGACTGCCCGCAAACGTTGTCGTCGTATCACCATGAACCAAAATCATATCCGGTTTGGCTTGCTTAATGACACTTTCTAAACCTGTAAGTACACGTGACGTCACTTCTGATAATGTTTGCCCTTGCTTCATGACATTTAAATCGTAATCTGGTTCGATGCCAAAAGTATCCAACACAGAATCTAGCATTTCACGATGTTGGGCTGTGACAACGACTATCGGTTCGAGTTGTTCATCTTTTTTAAGCTGCAAAACAAGAGGTGCCATTTTGATGGCTTCTGGCCTAGTACCAAAAATCGTCATAATCCTTTTCATTACAAAAGCTCCTTATTATGAATTATTTTGTACCGAATAGGCGGTCTCCTGCATCACCGAGACCTGGAATGATATATGCATTTTCATCTAGTTTTTCATCGAGTGCGGCAATAAAGATATCCACATCTTCATGTGCTGCTTGGAGTTTTTCAACGCCTTCAGGGGCAGCAATAAGACACATGAAACGAATGTGCTTTGCACCACGCTTTTTCAATGAATTAATTGCTTCGATTGCTGAAGCACCTGTTGCAAGCATTGGGTCAACAACGATAATTTCTCGCTCTTCAATATCCTGTGGCAATTTCACAAAGTATTCGACAGCTTTGAGTGTTTCAGGATCTCTATAAAGTCCCACATGCCCAATACGAGCAGCCGGCACTAAATTTAAAATACCAGTCGTCATACCTAATCCTGCGCGCAAAATTGGAACAAATGCAAGTTTTTTTCCTGATAAACGCTTAGCAACTGCAGTAGTTACAGGCGTTTCGATTTCAACTTCTTGAAGTTCCAAATCTCGTGTTACCTCATATGCCATCAGCATACCAACTTCATCAACTAATTCTCGAAATGCTTTGGTACCTGTATTCACATCGCGGATATAGCTCAGTTTATGTTGAATTAAAGGGTGATCAAAAACATGTACTTTACCCATTTTATTGCCTCCGTTTGTTATAAATTAATCTGTTTATTGATATAAAGGGAATTGCTCTGTCAAAGTTTTTACGCGTTTTTTTGCTTCTTCTAAAACTTTTTGATTTTCATGATTTTTAAGCACATCACTAATAATAAGTCCAACTTCTTCAAATGCTTTTTCATCAAAACCACGTGTTGTTGCTGCTGGTGTACCTAAACGGATACCGCTAGTAACAAATGGTTTTTCTTGATCAAACGGGATTGTGTTTTTATTACAAGTAATACCGATTTCATCAAGTGCTTCTTCTGCAACTTTACCTGTGATACCAACTGAACCTTTAACGTCTACAGAGATTAAATGATTGTCAGTGCCACCAGATACAATTCTAAAGCCGTTATCTTGTAATGTTTGTGCAAGTGTTTGTGCATTTTTAATGACTTGTTTTTGGTACGTTTTAAATTCTGGTTGTAACGCTTCACCAAATGCAACAGCTTTACCTGCAATGACGTGCTCTAATGGTCCACCTTGGATACCAGGGAAAATTGTTTTATCAATATCTTTTTTATATTCTTCTTTACATAAAATCATACCACCACGAGGGCCACGTAATGTTTTATGTGTTGTTGTCGTTACGAAGTCTGCATATTCAACAGGGTTTTGGTGTAAGCCAGCAGCTACAAGTCCTGCGATATGCGCCATATCTACCATTAGTTTGGCACCGACTTCATCCGCAATTTCTTTAAACTTTTTGAAATCAATTGCACGTGAATATGCTGAAGCACCTGCTACAATCAGCTTAGGTTGATGTTCTTTTGCCAATTTGCGCACTTCTTCATAATCGATATGTTCTTCATCTTTAGTGACACCGTACTCTACGAAATTGTAAAATTTACCACTAAAATTAACAGGTGCGCCATGTGTTAAATGTCCACCATGACTTAAATTCATACCTAGCACTGTATCTCCGTGCTCTAGTGCGACAAGATAGACTGCCATGTTCGCTTGTGAACCTGAATGCGGTTGTACGTTAACATGTTCAGCATTGAAAAGCGCTTTCGCTCTATCAATAGCAAGTTGTTCAGTTTGGTCAACAAAAACACAGCCACCATAATAACGACGTCCAGGATACCCCTCAGCATATTTGTTCGTCATGACTGAACCTTGAGCTTCCATTACTGCTTCAGATACGAAGTTTTCTGATGCAATTAATTCAATATTACTGTTTTGACGATTAAACTCTTTTTGAATAATCTCAAATACAGACTTATCTTGTTTTGCAATAAATGACATAGACAATTCCCTCTTTTCTTTTATAGTTGATATTTAGCACGTTCGCCTCCGATTTTTTTGGGTCTTGTTTTAGCCACGGTCACGATAGCTTCACCGATTTGCTTCACTGATGTACGAACAGGGACTGCCACGTGTTTAAGATGCATTCCGATTAAAGTTTGACCAATATCAATGCCTGAATCTGCTTTAATATATTCAACGACAATCGGTTCATCCATATGACGATAAGCATATGTGGACAACGAGCCCCCTGCATGCGTGTCCGGTACGACAGAAACTTCAGTCATCAAGTAAGGATCAAAGTCCTTTTTTTCAATTGTGATTGCACGATTAATATGTTCACAACCCTGAAATGCAAAAGCGACACCTGTTTCTTGCTGAACTTTAACAAAAGAATTAAAAATGGTCTCAGCAACTTCTAAAGAACCTGTCGTCCCAATCCGATCACCTTGAACCTCTGATGTTGAACAACCGATGACACAAACTTCACCTTTTTTAAAAAACGATTGGGCCTGAAGTTCTTCTAATAATTGATTTAATGCCTTCATATTGTAACCCCCTTAAAGTATACGTATGAGCGAAAAAACAATAATTAAAGAACTGTAAAAACATGCTATACGCCCCTTATTATAACTTATTTTTTCTTCAACTTATACTGTTTACTTAATTATTCTGCCATTAATTTATCTTTTAACTTTTGTATGAGATCCCAAAGCTGATCAAAGGTTTTTTCATAAGTTTCATAGCCTGAACTAAAAGGATCATCAACGGCTTGATTTTCTCCTACATATTTACTCAATGTCGCCACGTTAACGTGACTCCCATACATTGAGCGAATGATGCTTTCATGTTCTGGTGTCATCGTTAAAATTAAATCTGCTTTTGTATCTTCGTCGGTAAAGCACTTTGCTTCACCATGAACATCAAATCCGTGACGTTCTATGAGTTGTTGACTATGCTGAGCTATCGGAGCACCTTGTTGCGCCATCAATCCTCTAGAAACAACCTCTACTTCTGGCATTAGCTTTTTAGCGATTCCCTCTGCCATTGGACTTCTGCACGTATTACCTGTACAAACAAAAACAATTTTCATAGTGTTTCATCCTTTATCACTTGTTGATTTGCTGCTTTTAACATACGATTTCTTAATGCTTCCGTTTCAAAATTATCTTCATAACCAAAAATATAAGCAAGTTCAATGGATGGCATTTGATCTAATTGATGTAAAATACTATAAAGATGGTGGTTCGCACCTTTTATATCATTTTCATCTTCACTGATGACTAAAACTTTTGCTTCTTTTGGTAAAAAAGGAATTTTATTTTTAGGTACTATAAAAGCAATTTTTGACCAATCTTCGTGCGCTTCTTTTCTAATCGGTGCATTAATTTGCTGGATGATCTTCAGCGGTGTATTCGGCGCGTAATGCTTGTATTTCATCCCCGGCGCAATTGGTTTCTCTGTTGCTGTTATTTGATGTTCATCAATCGCTAAAGGCATGACTTCATTCAACATGCTTCTCGTAATCGTTCCAGGACGCGCAATACGAAATGGAAAAGAAGTACAATCCAGTACCGTACTTTCTAATCCGGCGTCACTCTGAGTGGATTGAATGATACCATCAACCCGGTGATTCAAGTCTTCATATGCATGTTCAAACGTTGTCGGTGACGGACGACCACTAAGATTTGCACTTGGTGCAGCGATAGGTAAGTCAACAGCTTCCAACAGCGCCCTTGCTACTGGATGACTCGGCATGCGAACAGCTACAGAATCCAAGCCTCCCGTCACACGTTCACATAAATAACCTTTTTTCAAAGGCAAAATAAAAGTAATAGGACCTGGCCAAAACGCTTCCATTAACCTTTTTGTAGCATCAGATATAGACGATACAAAATCATCAAGTTGATCCGTATCATAGATATGCACGATTAATGGATTATCAGATGGGCGCCCCTTTGCTTCATATATTTTACGAACAGCTTCATCGTCTCTTGCATTTCCGCCTAAACCATAAACAGTTTCAGTTGGTAAAACAACAAGCCCTCCTCGTCGATAAGTCTCAATAATTGCATCTAACTCGGGATATGTGTTTAAACACGTTGTATAGTTACGGACATCCCATATTTTGGTTTCCATCATTGAAAGCCACCTCTCCTTTCCTCATATTTTACTACAAATTAAAAAAGGTGTAAGACTGAAATCCATACCTCGATGATGGATTTCTATGCCTCACCCCTTTTATTTAGATGAAATATAAAATTTTAAATCTTATGCCAGTTAAATGTAAAGATACGTGGTTGACCGTTAATGTCGTCAATCACTTGCGTTTTAATGTGAGGAAACCACGTTTGCATCAGTTGGGTTAGAAATTCCCCTTGTTGATATCCGATTTCAAACACAACAGGTGCACCGTCACACATGACAGCAGGTAAATCGTGAATCAGTGCTTTATAAACTTGATAGCCTTGTTCCTCAGCAAAAAGTGCTAAATGAGGTTCAAATTCTAGTACATCCTTTCCCATCACATTCACTTCTTCTTTACTAATATAAGGTGGATTTGAAATTAAACCTTCCAATTGAATACCTTGTTCAATGTACGGTTTAAGTGCATCGCCTTCCATAAAATGAATCTCACAGTTATGCTTTTTCGCATTGTTTTGAGCAACAGATAAGGCAGACTTGGAAATATCACTACCATAGACAGTTAAATCATTTATTTCTGCTTTTAAAGTCACTGCAATAATACCACTACCTACACCCACATCGGCAACCGTCATGGTCGGTCTAATTTGATTCAAAAAGTAATGCACTACTTCTTCTGTTTCAGGTCTTGGAATTAATACATTAGGATTGACTTTAAAAATACGTCCATAAAAATGCGCTTGCTCCACAACATATTGAACAGGCATTCCTTTTAATAAAAATGACAAACCTTGCTCAAGTTGCTTCAATCTATCTTGCGATAAAACGTCTTTCTCATTCAAAATCATTTGAGTCCGAGACCATTGACACATGTCCATCACGAGCCATTCGACAGCATTTTCTTCATAGCCTTGTGCTGACATTTTCTGTTTAGCGTTTTTTATCCACTGATTATAGTTCACCAGAATTAAGCTCTTTCAACTTTTCTGTTTGTTCATGCATTGTTAATGCATCGACAACTTCGTCTAATTTCCCTTCCATGATTTGATCTAACTTTTGTAACGTTAAACCAATTCGATGGTCTGTCACACGGCTTTGAGGATAATTATATGTTCGAATACGCTCAGAACGGTCCCCTGTCCCAACAGCTGACTTTCTTTGCGCTGCGTATTTCTGCTGTTCCTCTTGAACTTTCATATCATAGAGACGTGCTTTTAAAACTTTCATAGCTTTTTCACGGTTTTGAATTTGTGATTTTTCAGAAGATGTCGCAATTACACCCGTTGGTAAGTGTGTAATACGTACGGCTGAGTCAGTAGTATTGACGTGTTGTCCACCTGCACCACTTGAACGATACGTATCGATTTTCAAATCTTCATTGCGTATTTCTATTTCTACATCTTCTACTTCTGGCAGTACAGCAACGGTTGCTGTTGATGTATGAATTCGTCCGCCTGATTCTGTTTCAGGAACACGTTGAACACGGTGCGCACCATTTTCATATTTCAATTTACTGTAGGCGCCATCACCAGAAACGGAAAAACTTATCTCTTTGTATCCACCGTGATCACTTTCAGTTGCTTCCACAATTTCTGTTTTAAAATTGTGCGCTTCAGCAAATTTAGAGTACATCCGGAATAAGTCACCTGCAAAGATGGCTGCTTCATCGCCACCAGCCGCCGCACGTACTTCGACAATAACATCTTTCTCGTCATTAGGATCTTTCGGAATTAATAAAAATTTGAGTTTTTCTTCAAGTTCTGGGACTTCTGCTTTTAAGTCTGCAGCTTCTTCTTTTAACATAGCCACTTCATCACTATCGTCTGTTTCTGAAAGCATCAATTCAATTTCTTGAATATCTTCCTTCACTTGTTTGTAATGACGGTAGACTTCTACAGTTTTATGTAGTTCTGATTGTTCCTTTGAATATTTGCGCAATAAATCTGAATCGCTGACCACTTCTGGGTCACTTAGCAATTCGTTCAGTTGCTCATAACGTTCTTCAACGATATCTAATTGATCAAACATTATTCTTGTCCCTCCTTAGTATCTTCGCTCGGTAATACAACATGATGCGCACGACAACGCGGTTCGTAACGTTCGTCTGCGCCAACCAAAATAATCGGATCGTCCACTTTTGCAGGCTTACCATCAATTAATCGCTGTGTCCGACTTGATGAAGCGCCACATACGGCACATACTGCTTGTAATTTTGTAATATGTTCACTTACAGCAAGCATTTCAGGAACAGGATGAAATGGCTCACCTCTAAAATCCATATCAAGTCCTGCTGTAATTACTCTATAACCTTTTTCTGCAAGTTTTTCTGCAATCTCTACAATTTCTTGATCAAAAAATTGAATTTCATCAATACCGATGATGTCTACATCTTTTAAATTATAATGCCATATTTCATTTGCTTTAGAAATATTAATCGCTTCTATCTCATTACCATTATGTGATACCACCTTTTCTTTATGATAGCGGTCGTCAATGGCCGGTTTAAAAACGATAACTTTTTGCTTGGCGTAAACACCTCTGCGTAATCGTCTTATCAGTTCTTCCGACTTACCACTAAACATACTTCCGGTAATACATTCTATCCAACCTGAATGGTACGCTTCATACATCGTTCTTTCCACCTTTTCCAAAACAAAATCACTTCATTATATCATAAAATGAAATATCCGTTTGCTTAAATTGTAATCGATTCTGTACTTAAATTTAAGTGACTGAACAAGTTAAACCATAAGTGCTACAGCTATGTATTTATAAATTAAAAACCTAAAAATATAATAGGTGACCTTTTCATCCCGTATTAATCGAACTTTAAAAATTTTTATGTATCACTGCTACAATTGTTCGCACATGCTCATCATTATGTATCAAAATGGTGTCACAAAGAAACCTTAACGAATAAAAAAGCATTCTCGTCTAAGAGAATGCTTGAATATTGCATTAGTTGTTTGATTTGAGACCAAATTTTTTGTTGAAACGTTCCACACGACCGTCTGCAGCAGCAAACTTTTGGCGTCCTGTGTAGAAAGGATGTGAATCAGAAGAAATATCTAAACGAATAACTGGGTATTCATTTCCATCTTCCCATTTCATTGTTTCATTTGAAAATTTAGTAGAACCGCTTAAAAACTTGTAATCAGTTGTTGTATCTAAAAAGATGACTTTACGGTATTCTGGATGAATGCCTTGTTTCATAATTTTCAGCTCCTTTGCCCTGAACCATCTGGAACAGAGTTATTTGTGAGTTTTTACCCAATACTTAAACATTATAAATGGCGTATCCCGAAAATGCAACCCTACTTTTTAATTATTCGACTTAAATAATAGGCTTACCCGTTTTTGTACTTTCAGCTGCACTTTTTTGTAGCACTTCAAAAAATTCTTCGTTCGTTTTTGTCCGCTTCAATTTTCGAATAAAGCGCTCTGTAAAGTCAGGTGCACTTGAGAACATATTTCTCAATTGCCATAAGCTATCTAATTCACTTTTAGGGAGTAATAATTCTTCTTTTCGAGTAGAACTTCTTGAAATATCAATCGCAGGAAAAATACGTCGCTCAGATAGTTTTCTGTCTAAGTGCAATTCCATATTACCTGTTCCTTTAAATTCTTCGTAAATCATATCATCCATGCGTGAGCCTGTATCAATCAGTGCAGTCGCTAAAATTGTTAAGCTACCCCCAGCTTCAATATTTCTCGCTGCACCGAAAAAAGTTTTTGGACCATGTAAGGAAGCAGGATCTAGACCGCCAGATAAAGTTCTGCCGCTCGGTGGCACAACAAGGTTATAAGCACGCGCTAATCTTGTAATAGAATCCATTAATATAATAACGTCTTCTCCAATTTCTACTAGACGTTTAGCACGTTCTAATAAAAGTTCTGCTACTTTGACATGATGTTTTGGGTGTTCATCAAAAGTAGAATGAACAACTTCCGCTTCATCAACAGAGCGTTCTATATCTGTCACTTCTTCAGGACGTTCCCCTATGAGTAAAATAAATAATTTAGCGTTGGGTTTATTTGTAACAATCGCGTTTGCGATTTCTTTAAGTAAAGAGGTTTTCCCGGCTTTAGGTGGCGCAACAATCAAGCCGCGTTGACCTAAACCAATAGGTGTGATTAAATCCATCACGCGTGTTGAATAATTTTGAGGTTCAGTTTCTAATCGAATTCGTTCATCTGGGTATAAAGGTGTAAGTGCTTGGAAGTGAGGACGTTTTTTGACTTCTTCTGCATTGTGGTCATTAACGAAGTCTACTTGAAGTAATCCATAATATTTTTCATTTTCTTTTGGCTTTCGAACTTTTCCAGTTACTTTATCGCCTAACTTGATTTCGAAGCGCCTGATTTGACTAGCAGATATATAGATATCCTTTTCGCCTTTCGAAAAGTTGACTGTTCTTAAGAATCCATAGCCATCCTGCTGTATATCGTCAAGGATTCCTTCCATATAATAATTGCCATCTTGCTCCATTTGGGCTTCCATTATAGCAAGTACAAGTTCTTTTTTGTTTAATTTACTATAGTTAACAAGTTTAAGAGATTTCGCCTTTTCTGTGAGGGCTTTCGTTGTATTATTCTTATATAATTCATGAAAAGATTCATATTGTGGAGATGTTCTTTCCCTTGACATGTTAAACACTCATTTCATATTAAATTCTTTAACCGCATGTGCATACGATCAAGAAATACTATATCAAATATTATTCATTATGACAAAATATCAACAAAAACCTAATACAAAATTTCAATTTTCGACTATTCAAAAGGGTTTCGCTGATTATCTTAATAAGAAAAAGTAGTTTGCCACTTTGATCTGTTTTCAGCAGAACAGTGACAAACTACATTTAAGTGGGTTATTCGCCTTTATAATAACCTGCAATCGCTTTAACTTCTAAAAATTCTTCAACACCATAGTCTCCCCATTCACGACCTAAACCTGATTGTTTATAGCCACCAAATGGTAGGTTTGGTTTACGTCCAGATTCATTAATTTCAACAGTACCCGCTTCAATAGAACGTGCAACTTGTTTTAATTTATCTTTGTCTTTACCAAAAACATAGCCTGCAAGACCATATTTTGTGTCATTTGCAATTTTAATCGCATCGTCTAAATCTTTATAAGTGATTACAGACATAACTGGACCAAAAATTTCTTCTTGGGCAATTGTCATTTTGTTATCAACATTTGCAAATATAGTTGGTTTTGCAAAATAACCTTGATCTAATCCTTCAGGTTTGCCAGTGCCACCATATAATAGTTCGGCACCTTCATCAATCCCTTTTTGAATATAGTCTTGAACTTGATTGTATTGTTTTTCACTTACAATTGGCCCCACTTCAGTGTCAGCATTTTGTGGGTCGCCAACTTTAACTTTTGCAATTTCTTCTTTAACTTGTGCTAAAAATTGATCTTTTATGCTTTCAGGTATAATTGTACGTGTACCTGCAGTACATACTTGTCCCGTATTATTAACGACCTTTTTCACAGCAGCTTGTGCAGCTTCTTTAATATCTGCATCATCTAAAATAATATAGGGTGATTTACCTCCAAGTTCAAGTGAAACTTTTTTAAAGTCTTTACTTGCTTGTTCCATAATTTTAGAACCTGTACCACCAGAACCTGTAAATGACATCATACGTACATCAGGGTGCTGACTCAACGGAGTTCCTACACCTTCTCCATCACCGTTAACAAGGTTGAATACGCCTTTAGGTACGCCAGCTTTATCAAAAATTTCTGCTAAAATAATAGCAGCGAATGGTGTTAATTCAGAAGGTTTTAACACCACTGGGCTACCCGCAGCAAATGCAGCAGCAAGTTTAAGTGATGTTTGGTTTGTTGGGAAGTTCCAAGGGGTTACTAGTCCTGCAACACCAATGGCTTCTTTAACAACTAAATCATCGCCACGGCGTTCTTCAAATTGGAAATCATTTAAAGCATCATGTGCAGCTTGGAAGTGATTTAATCCTGCTTCATAGTGCACTTTATCAGATTTTGATACTGGTGAACCCAATTCTAAAGTAATGGCTTCAATTATATCTTCTTTTCTATTTTTATATTCTTCCACGATACGTGCTAATAATTCTTGACGCTCTTTTACTGAAGTATGACGGAATGATAAATATACATCATGTGCAGCTTGGACAGCGCGATCAACATCTTCTTTGTCACCTTTCGCAATACGTCCAAACACTTCTTCAGTTGCTGGGTTAATCACATCTATAGTTTCACCACTATGACTTTCAACCCATTCACCGTTTATATATTGTTTCGTTTGATCTCTCATGAACAAACACTCCTTATCATTATCATATCTGTTGTATTTCCACGAATTACATTATTTAAACATACTTAAAAAACACAAAAGAACAAGACATTATAGAATTGCATCCATTTTGTCTCATTCTTTTATATTATTTAAGTTGTTTTATTGTGCACTTTCATTCAGTTCTATATAGTCATGCGCCCACGTTTCAAGGGGTTCTAACGCTTGAGCCAGTGCTGCACCTTTTTCAGTTAAATGATAACAAACTGATGGTGGTGTTTCTGAAATCACATCTTTATATATAAGTTGTGCTTGACACAACTCTGCCATTTTCAAAGATAATGCCCTATTCGTAATTGGGCTTAAATCTCGCTTCATTTCGGAAAAGTGTGCTTTATGCTCATCGCAGGTAGATAGGTAATGCAAAATTAATCCATTCCAACTACGCCCCAATATTTTAAACGTCTCTTCTAAATATGGACATACTTCCATAGCTATCACCTCGAATCTTTGAATTTGTGATAACATTTCACGCTCAGTTAAGCTTCTATTTGCTCAGTCCAAATATCGGCACCTAAATTTTTAAGTGTTTTGACAATATCTGTATATCCGCGGTAAATGTGAGTAACATTATAAATCGTTGTTACATCATTTGCAAATAAACCGGCCACAATAAGACATGCGCCTGCACGTAAATCACTAGCATAAACTTCTGCACCTGTTAATTGCGACGGTTTTATCGTTGCTGTACCTCGATCAGCTGTTATCAATCCATTCATTTTTTGTAATTCTTTTACATGTTTAAAACGTTCTGGGTATATTGTTTCCGTTACAAAACTTGGTCCGTTCGCTAAAAACAGAAGCGGTGTAATCGGTTGTTGTAAATCAGTGGCAAACCCTGGGTATACCAGCGTTTTAATGTCGACACTTTGGTAAGGTTGAGACGATTTTACAATGACATAATCATCTCCTGTTTCTATTTTAACACCTAATTCTTTTAACTTAACAGTTAAAGGCTCCATATGTTTTGGAATGATATTATCAATCATGACCTCTTCGCCACAAGCAGCAGCAATACACATATATGTACCGGCTTCGATTCGATCAGGGATGATAGAATGTCGACTTCCATGTAAATGCGGAACGCCTAAAATTTTAATGGTACTTGTACCAGCGCCTGAAATTTTAGCACCTAAACTGTTTAAAAAATTAGCCACATCAACGACTTCTGGTTCTTTTGCTGCATTTTCAATGATTGTTTGTCCTTCAGCACGTGTAGCAGCGAGCATGATATTAATTGTTGCGCCTACACTGACAATA
Organism: Staphylococcus sp. 191; assembly: GCF_011174885.1. Lineage (NCBI taxonomy): Bacteria > Bacillati > Bacillota > Bacilli > Caryophanales > Staphylococcaceae > Staphylococcus > Staphylococcus sp. 191. Next base: position 54,957 of record NZ_PNRJ01000009.1, read on the forward strand.
TCTAGATATATATTAGCACCTACAAGACGATCTGCTTCGATTTTCATAGACGTCAAGCTTGACTCATCAATTGTCGCACCCAATGCTTTAAAACCTTTAATATGTTGATCGATAGGTCTAGGCCCTAATGGACAGCCACCCGGTAAGCCAATGACACACTTTTTAAAGCGTCCTAACAAAGCGCCCATCATATAGTAGGAAGCGCGTAAAGATTCCACTTTGTTATTTGGCAAAGGTGCATTTTGAATTTGAGTAGGATCGACTGACAACGTTGTACCATTAAGTTCTGTTTTAATATTCAAATCTTCCAATAAACTCACTAAAGTTTCTACGTCAGAGATTTTTGGCAAACCTTCTAGTGTTACAGGTGCTTCAGCCATAATTGTTGCAGGAATAATCGCTACAGCGCTATTTTTTGCACCATTAATTTCTACACGCCCCTTTAAAGTTTGACCACCTCTTATTTTAATTACCTCTTGTGCCATGTCATTGAACTCCTTTTCCCTTACTCTATTTATCGATAAAAATTGCATCAAAAGCATTATAATGTAAATTTTTTCAATTTGCAAAATGAAGTATCAATTTTTCACCTTTTTTCGAACGCTGAAAAGAAAATTGATAAAATACAAACTAAAAAGACGAGGTTGGAGGATAAATCCCAAAATAAATAGCGCTAAGATGATATTTCATGAAAATCACCTTAGCGCTTCGATTTTATGATAAAACTTCGTATGGTACGACTTCGTATTTCGAGGGGCAGCCTCAGCCTTACCTCAAATAGTCACTCTAATTCTACTCATAAAAGGACATTTACAATGAATTACCCTTTAATGTTCTCTGCTTTGTTTGAAGTACCAAATTCTCTAATTTTACCAATAACTGTTTCTTTAATTGCTTCACGTGCAGGTCCTAAGTATTTACGTGGATCGTACACTTCTTTATCTTGATCTAATACTTCGCGAACACGTTTCGCTGAAGCAATTTGGTTTTCAGTATTCACATTAATTTTAGCTGTTCCAAATGAAATCGCCTTTTTAATATCATGTGTAGGAATACCCGTACCTCCATGTAAAACTAACGGTAAACCGGTAGATACACCAATTTCTTCCATTTCTTTAAAGCCTAAGTTAGGTTCACCTTTGTAAGGTCCGTGAACTGAGCCTAATGCAGGTGCTAATGCGTCAATACCAGTCGCTTTTACTAAGTTTTGACATTCGATCGGATCTGCATAAATCACGCCATCAGCTACAACGTCATCTTCTTGGCCACCTACAGTACCTAATTCAGCTTCAACAGAAACTCCACGTTCATGTGCATATTCAACTACTTTAGAAGTGATTGCTACGTTATCTTCATATGATTCATGAGAAGCATCAATCATAACTGAAGTAAAACCAGCATCAATGGCTTCTTTACATTTATCAAAACTTGAACCATGGTCTAAGTGAACAGCCACTGGAATTGTGATTTGGTAGTCATGTAATAGTCCCTCAACCATTTTGACAACTGTGTAAAAACCACCCATATATCTTGCTGCACCTTCTGAAACACCAAGAATAACAGGTGCATTTTCTTCTTGTGAAGCTTGTAAGATAGCTTGTGTAAATTCCAAGTTGTTAAGGTTATATTGCCCAACTGCATAACCATTTTCTTTTGCATCGATTAACATTTCTTTCATTGAAACTAAAGGCATGAAAGTTCCTCCTTGCGTGCAATTCGCACGTTTATTTATAACTACAGTATAGCAAAACCCAACCTTGAATGCATCGTCAAATCAGGTTAAATTTGTGAAAAATATCGTAATTTCAAATGTAAACGCATCCATTATCATCACTTGATTTGAGGTACCTCCCGACCATAAAAATTCAACATAAACATTCACCTCATATACGCGGCAAAGATATTTGAACGACAACAACGGATTATTATAAAATGAAAAGGCAGATGAAAATATTATGAAATGGGCAAATGATTTTATTAAATGAAAATGTATAATAAAGATTTGCACTAAAATGCACACGCAAGATATATCCACTAAGGAGGACTATCATAATGTCAAAAATGCTGACGACACAATTAACTGGTGTTTTTAACCGTTTAGATGACCAAGCACTTGATATTCAAATGGCGGCTCAAAGTCTTATTCAAGCTATTGGCGGTGAAGGACATGTTTACATTAAGGGGTATGGCGATTTGAAATGTTTCGAGACATACATATTAAACAGTTTTGAAAAGTTACATTCAAGTTTACCATTAGAAGACGATGCCACTTTTGACCAGCTTGATTCAACAGATCGCGTCTTACTCTTTGGTGCAGAATATAGTGAAGAAATGGCAAGTGACTTAGCTCGATTATTGAAAAATGACCGCGACGTTGTTGTCATCACCAATAAACCTAAAAATCAAGATTTACCAGATCAAATGATGCACTTTATCAATCTTTCTACACCACGCCCGATCGTATATACGGAAGATTATGATAAAGTCGTAACACCTCACCTTATGGCACTTAACTATGTATATTATGAAATATATACACAAATGATTGAGATGATTCGTGATTTAGACTTAGCTTAAATAAAAATGAGATGACAGCGATTGAACAAAGTTGTATGATAATTCCTTTGTCAATAAACTGTGCATCTCATTTTTTAATGAAGTCGATTAATGTACGACTTCTTGACCACGCTTATTCCATGTAAATATAAAGCTAATCATCGCTAGAATACTGATGATTGTGAGTAAAATAAAGCCTGCGCTCCAACCAAGATGATCAACAACAGCCCCCATCACAATATTAGCCATTACCGCACCGCCTAAATAGCCAAATAAGCCTGTCAGACCTGCTGCAGTTCCAGCTGCTTTTTTCGGTACATAATCTAACGCTTGTAAACCAATTAACATGACAGGGCCGTATATAAGAAATCCAATCGTGACAAGTGCCAAGTTGTCAACAAGCGGATTCCCAGGTGGGTTCAACCAATATACAACCACAGCGATAGTCACACCAATCATAAAGATAAAACCTGCTGGACCTCGACGCCCTTTAAACACTTTATCTGAAAGCCATCCACAAATTAAAGTCCCCGGAATACCTGCCCATTCATATAAGAAATAAGCCCATCCTGATCCTTTCATATCGAAGTGCTTCACTTCACTTAAATATAAAGGCGCCCAGTCTAACACGCCATAACGGACAAAGTAGACAAAGATATTCGCAACTGCAATAATCCAAACCCACTTATTATTTAAGACATATTTAAACAAAATTTCTTTTGTCGTGAGTTCTGTTTCAAAAGTCTCTTTTTGATGTGTAGGATAGTCATCTCGATACGCTTCTATCGGTGGCAGACCTACAGATTGTGGTGTATCTCGAATAAGTAAATAAGCTATCAACGCAATGATAATGGCTAATAGAGCTGGATAAATAAAGGCACCTTCAAAGCCTTTTAAATAACCAAAACTCAACGTTCCGGTTAAATAAATACCCAGCAAGGCGATTGGCGCCATCAATCCACCACCCACATTGTGCGCGACATTCCATATGGCGGTCTTACTTCCCCTTTCGCTCACACTAAACCAGTGGACAAGTACACGTCCTGATGGTGGCCAACCCATACCTTGAAACCAACCATTTAAAAATAACATCAAAAACATCATAGTGACACTAGAGGTCAAAGCAGGAATAAAACCCATCAATAAGTTAACAATAGCAGTCAATAATAATCCTAATGTTAAAAATGTACGTGCATTACTACGATCACTGACAGTTCCCATAACAAATTTACTAATCCCATATGCAATAGAGATAGCAGACAAAGCAAACCCTAACTCTGCTTTTGTAAACCCCATTTCAGATAAATAAGGCATCGCAATAGAAAAGTTTTTACGTAATAAATAATAGCCTGCATAACCGATAAATATCCCTAAAAAAACTTGCTGTCTCATTTTACGATATGTATCATCCTGCTGATCACTAGCAATCGGTTTGACGTGTGCAGGTGGCTTTAGAAATCGAAACATAACCGAACCCCCTTGATTTTATTAATATTTTGTTAATTTTATTAACAAACATAACTTTTGTCAAACCTATTTTTGCATGATGTGACAATATTGTAATCGCTTTCCATACATGCGCTTTAACCCCTATAAAAAAGTGTAGGACATTAAAATCAAATCGATTTCTGTCCCACACCTTTTACAAGTTCTATTCTAACGTATGGCTCATATTATCTATAAATCGCCAATGTTAACCACTATCAGCAGCCAATGCCTTTATTGCTCACGATTTTGTTGTTGAATTGCCGCTTCAATAAATGATTTGAAAATTGGTTGCGGACGATTAGGTCTTGATAAAAATTCTGGGTGGAATTGGCAAGCAATAAAAAATGGATGATTTTCAAGCTCTACCATTTCAACTAAACGACCATCTGGGCTTGTTCCAGAAAATATCATACCCGTTTCTTCAAGTTGTGCTCTAAATTCATTATTAAATTCATAGCGATGACGATGGCGTTCTTCTACGGATGTTTGTCCGTAAATCTCATTCGCTAATGACCCTTCTTTGATGCTACAAGGGTATAAACCTAAGCGCAATGTTCCGCCTAAATCCTCAATATCTTTTTGTTCAGGTAATAAGTCAATTACCGGATAAGGCGTATTCGGGTCAAGTTCTGTTGAATGCGCATCTTTTAAGCCGACAACATGACGTGCGTACTCAACTGTTGCGAGTTGCATCCCTAAACAAATGCCGAAGAATGGAATTTGTTGTTCGCGCGCGTATTTAATCGCTGAAATTTTACCTTCGCTTGCACGGAAGCCAAAGCCACCCGGTACAAGAATACCGTCAACATCACTTAAGTAGTCAGCCGCATTTTCATCAGTGACTTCACTAGAGTCAATCCAGCGAATATCAATATCTTTCATAAACGGATAACCTGCATGTTTGAGAGATTCAACAACAGATAAATAAGCATCTTGTAATGACACATATTTCCCTACTAAAGCAATTGTTACTTTTCCTTCTAAATGATTAACAACTTGAATGAGGTGATTCCATTCATCTAATTGTGTATCACGTTGCGCCTCTAATCCTAAACGTTCAATCACAAGATCATCCATATTTTGATGGCTTAACTGCAATGGAATTTCATAAAGGGATTCAGCATCTCGACATTCAATGACACTTTCTTTATCAATATCACAGAACAAAGCGATTTTATCTTTTAACTCTTGTCCCATTTCATACTCAGTACGTACAACAATAAGATCAGGTTGGATACCTAAACCACGTAATTCTTTAACACTATGTTGTGTCGGTTTCGTTTTCATCTCACCAGCCGCTTTAATGTATGGAAGTAATGTACAGTGTACATACATCACATTTTCGCGCCCTAAATCACTTTTGATTTGACGAATCGCCTCAATGAAAGGCAGTGACTCAATGTCCCCTGTTGTCCCACCAATCTCTGTAATGACAACGTCTGCATTTGTACTTTCACCAGCCAGCAGCAAACGTGACTTAATTTCATTTGTAATATGCGGAATCACTTGCACGGTTCCACCAAGATAATCACCACGACGCTCTTTTTGTAAGACATGTGAATACACTTTTCCTGCTGTGACGTTAGAATATTGATTTAAATTAATATCAATAAAACGTTCATAATGGCCTAAATCTAAATCCGTTTCAGCCCCATCATCTGTTACGAATACTTCACCATGCTGATAAGGGCTCATCGTACCCGGATCCACGTTTAAATAAGGGTCAAATTTTTGTATCGTTACTTTTAATCCTCTATCTTTAAGTAATCGACCCAGTGAAGCTGCTGTAATCCCTTTACCTAACGAAGAAACTACACCGCCAGTCACAAATATAAATTTTGTCATTTTTTTATTTCCTCCTCATTGATCATCAGAAATGCTTTCCAAATATTAGGGGGTGGATCTGAATATAAAATGTTAGTTTGATTAAAAACATCTTAACCCTAATCATTCATATGAAATTAAAAAAAGTTCCCACTCACAATGGTATTATTGTAAGGGGAACCTCAACGTTTACTTATATTAAATGTCCAACTTAATACTTAAGTTTTAGACATTAACGTCTCATTTATTTATCTGTCCTAATTAAAGGAGCCCGAATAAAATTTTATCACTTTGACATAAAAAGTCAATCATCTTTCTTGCAAAAATGAGTGAATTAAAATTCTTCTTCGTCCTCTTCTTCATCCTCATCATCGTATGTTTCATCGATTTCATCTTCGTCATCTTCAACAACTAAATCAGAGTCTTCAATTTCATCTTCTACACGTTCATCTTCAGGGTCAGCAAGACCTTCTTGATCATCAGTATGATTTGGAATATTAATACCACCTTCAGGATCGTCTTCACCCAATAATGTAAGGTTTTTATCTTCTTCATCATCTTCATCAAGAATATCGAATTTTTGAATTGTTGGCGCAATTTTTTCTTCAATGTCATCTACTGAATACCAGTCACGTAGGCCCCAAATATTATCACCGACGCTTAAAAAACGACCGTCTGTATTCAAATCAGTATAAAATTGAACGATACGATCTTCAATCTGATCGTCTTCGTAATGTCCGATACGTTTAAATTCATCAATAATATCATACAAATTCATTGTTTGATTTTGTTCACTCAAAAACGTATAGGCCATATCAATAAATGATTTTTCATCCACCATCTCTTGTGTATAATCTTGTAATTTCATCAGCATATCTTCCTTTCAAAGGTTCGCATTTCTAATTATTCAATGACTCAAACACTTTCTTTCATCTTTAAAGGAAATCGCGTATCGTTGCCGTTCTCCCTTTTAACTCCTTAGTGTCAAAACAGTTGCACATTCATTGCAACATTGGTGTTTTAACACTGACATTAACAAAAGTAAATTATAAATCACTCAACGTCATTTCGCAATATGTTCAATCATATTTTCCATGACTTCATTCTTATATCTTCTTTATTGTCATTTTACACAATTAGAAAACAGTCATCATTAAGATTTGAAGTATGAATTTTCAACAGCGAATCGTATACTTTTAATTCATGAACATGGCGTTAATTCACAGCGCTTAAATATTAATAGTTAATATACTTTTCTAACGTAGTATAATCTTCTGTTGATAGCGTTTCAACAAAATTACTTTTCTCAAACAAAGTTTTTAATTGATGATTTGGACCAAATAATGTGATTTCGATAACCTTAATCTTTTGATTTTGTTTACGAACATATGTCGCTAATTGACGTAATGCACTTTGCGCAATACCTGTGTCTCGATATGCATCATTTACGTATAGTGCACGTATGATTAATCTTTGATCAAACTGTTCAATCGCAATAAAACCTACTTTTTGATGATCAAGAATAAGTTCAACCACCTCGATTGTGCCTTCTTCAGATGATACGCTCTGTTTTAGATTTAACGATGATACATATTTAGAGTCTAAATCTAAATAGTACAGACGTTCTTTACCAATAGGTCCCTCTTCTTTCGTAGCCGTATGGATAAAACCTGCACGTTCATAAACATTCCAAGCCGCCTCATTCTCTGCATCAACCACTAAATATAAATGGTTGAAATCTGGAAAAATGGATTGGACATATTCTGGCAACGTCATCATCATTTTAGTACCATAACCATGGCCTTGATATGCTTCATTGATAGATAATGAACGCACATAAATGACTTCTTTAGGTGTATCGTAGCCTTCATGCTGATAACGTTGGTGTAATACAAAGAAACCAATCACTTCATTTTGATCATTTAAGACGATATTTGCTTCTCTATTTTTATCTTCTAATGCATCATCTAAAACTTCTTTGGGTAAAGAAGAATAGATTCGTTGACGTTCACTTAATTGAAAATGGTAGAGTGCATCTCGGTATTGCTCTTCATATAATTGTATAGTAATATCATCAAAGCGCTTACTTTTTTTGGTCATTTTTTACCATCCCTTTACATTTTCCTAATACTTATGTTGACACAATTAGTAACGTTCAAACAAGTTTTTAGAGAGAATGTGATTTAAAAATAACGAAAGCCAGTGTGTTACTTTAGATAGATTTACCGCTGTTGGAACGTTATTTCGTTTAAATGTTGATAGGGCATTAAAATGACAAGATTACAAGGATAACTGCTGTTTTATTGGGTTTAAATCTAACTTCTCTCAATAAAGATTTTCTATGTAAAAGGTGAAGCAATCTGTCAACGCTTGGTTTCACGTTCGCAAAATTTGAAAGGGGATATTATGGGAAATCATAAAAGTACTAAAGAAAAAAATCGGAATATTGTGTATATTGTTTCTTTCACAATTATTTTGATTCTCACATTACTTGCAGCCATCTTTCCAAAGATATTTGGTGCATATGCACAGCATACATATGATATATTGGCACTTAATTTTGGTTGGCTATTTCTAATTATCGTATTTGTTTTAGATGTGTTTTTAATCTTTTTAGCTATTTCAAGATATGGCCGATTTAAATTAGGTCGCGATGATGAAGAACCTGAATTTTCATTTATTTCATGGATTGGTATGTTGTTCTCAGCAGGTTTAGGTGTAGGTATCGTCTTTTGGGGTGTAGCAGAACCATTAACGCATTATTTGCACTCTCCATTTCCAAAAGCAGTTAAAGGTCAGACTGTTGAATCAGCTCGACTGGCCATGGGGTATACCTTCTTCCACTGGGGCATCTCACAATGGTCTATCTTTGCGATGAGCGGTTTAATTGTTGCTTATTTCCAATTTCGTAAAAGTCGAGATGGCTTAATTTCTACTGCAATGGAACCTGTTTTCGGTGAGACGTACCGACGCCCTTTCCGAAATATTATTGATATTTTAGCGATTATTGCGACCGTAATGGGGATAGCAACATCTATTGGACTGGGTATACTACAAATTGCAGGTGGCCTTAATCACGTTTTCAAAGTACCTAATACATCATTAACTTTAATTTTAATTACATTATTGATGTCGATTATTTTTCTTGGTTCAGCTTTGACAGGCATCAATCGTGGTGTGAAGTGGTTAAGTAATCTAAATATTATTGTTGGTGCAATCTTGCTCTTGTTTATTTTTATTTTTGGTGATTTACGCTTTATTGTCGAAACTTTTACGGTTTCAATTGGGGATTATATCTCTCACTTTGTGCAATATAGCTTAAGAATGGACCCGTATTCTGGGGATAATACTTGGATTCAGAAATGGACAGTTTTCTACTGGGCATGGGTTATATCTTGGTCTCCTTTTATTGGCGGCTTCGTCGCACGTGTATCAAGAGGACGTACAATTCGAGAATTTGTTATGGGTGTACTTATCATTCCACCTTGTATTTCATTCGCATGGATTTCAGGATTTGGAGGCACGGCAATTAACTGGGCACTCCACCACAATGATGGTATTGAAAAAATAGTAGATAAAGATTATACAGTTGCTTTATTTGAATTATTGAGTAAGTTTCCTTTACATGAGGTGACAAGCGCATTGGCTATCATTCTTATTTTTACATTTATTGTTACGAGTGCCGACTCGACAACACATATCGTATCAGGAATGGCAACAGGCGGTGTAGAAAATCCTAAACGTAAACATAAATTGGTCTGGGGCATTTTAATCGGTGCAATCTCTGTTTCTCTAACCGTTGCAGGCGGCTTAACAAGTCTACAAACTGCATCAGTTGTTACAGGATTACCTTTTTCGATTATTTTGTTTCTCATGATTTTTTCATTGATGAATGCATTACGTCGTGAACCAACTAAATATTTCAAAATGACACACATTGATGATGATAAAGATTTTTCAAGAACAATAGAAGATCGGGAACGCGATCATGAAATGTAATCAAAATTTACTTTAATGAAGCCAATTTCATTTGTGCATGCGACACTACCGGACGATGTTGGGAATATGCTCCCAACTTCGTCCTTTTTATTGCTTGCACTCTAATTTGTTTTAAAATTAAACTTTGAATTAACGCTTGTAATTTTGTCATTATCGTATAGTATATATTGGTGATAAACAATAATTCGAGGTGACAAATCATGCGTATTGGCATAGATGCTGGCGGTACTTTGATAAAAATTGCAATAGAAAATGAGGGCGAACGATCATTTAAAGTCTATCAGACAACAGAACTAGAAACCGTTGCTGAATGGTTGAATCAACAGCCTTGCCAGGATATACATATTACAGGAGGAAACGCGAAAACATTAAGTGAGCGTTTAACATGTAATGCGCAAACATATATCGAATTTGACGCTGCGGCTCGAGGCGTTCAGATTTTCTTAGAAGAACAAGATATTCATATTGATCGATACATTTTCACAAATGTAGGGACTGGCACATCACTTCATTTAACAGATGGCTTAGAACAGGAACGCGTAGGTGGCATAGGTACAGGAGGTGGCATGATCCAAGGGTTGGGTTACCTCCTCACTGGTATTACTGAATATGCTACACTAACGAATCTCGCATTAAAAGGGAATCGTGACATTATCGACTTGAAAGTGAAGCATATTTATAAAAATGATACCCCTCCTATTTCTGGAGAACTCACTGCTGCTAATTTTGGTCATGTCTTATTAAATATCGATCAAAACTTTACGGATGCCGATAAACTTGCTTCCGTTATCGGTGTCGTTGGTGAAAGCATTACAACTGTAGCCATTCATGTCGCAAGAGAACATCAAGTGAAAGATGTAGTCTATATTGGTTCATCATTTCATGATAATCCACTCTTACAACAAGTGGTCACTGATTATACAGTATTGAGAGGTTTCAACCCTCACTATTTAAAAAATGGTGCCTTTTCTGGCGCATTAGGCACATTATACTTATCTCATTAATTCATTTAAAAAACACAGATTAGAAAACCACCGTGATACATGGATTCTAATCTGCGTTTGTTGATTAATAGGTCAAAAATTGATAATAATCTATGCCTTTAAAAAGTTAATTCATTCGCAAGTTTCTGCGCCGAAACAATCGTACCTACTACTCCTGGTTTGACATCAATGGCTACATAGCGATTATCATCACGCAGCTCATCTAACCATTCCGCAAAAACTTCTCCTTCTACATCAATCAATTCAAAGGTCTCAAAATCTTCTTCTGCGACTTTTTCCGCACGTTTATTTAAACTCCATACTGGCATAAAGTGCGATTGATCAAAATTATCGTTCTCATCGTATACAATCATAAATTGTTTGTTGTCTTTTTGACTTAAGCCGTACACCGTGTCACTTTTAGCAACATCTTGTACAAATTCACGGATACGAATGTTATCTAAATCAGTCATCAAGTCACTGACCACTTCGATAATTCGAATCTCATGGCCTTGCGCACGGTCTGTCACATTGACGAGTGCTTCATCTTCTTCATCAAACATATCATCAAGTTCATAAGTCGCAAACTGATCAATATCCATCGCTTTAATTTTGTCATAGGCCACATCGGATGTTTCTAAGTAGGTTTTCGCTAAAGATTCACGTGTCCAAAAACAAAATAATGGCTTCCCATTATGACTATGCTTAATAATCTTTTTATCTTTAACAGCGATGAAAAACTGTTCATTGGTTAATATATCTTTATAAAAGCGTTCGTTTTTGTAAGACATGACTCTGCTCCTTTTTCTCAACTCAAAATGTAACTCGAATACAAGTCTCGCACTTCTATCCGGTCATCAAACTTGATTTGATTTCTCTATATAACCAATATATCATACATCAAAGTAGAATTGTTTATAGCCCAGCCATTTCTATAAATTGTTGCTCATATGCTTGAATGTCTGCTTCACTATCAGCATGCCAAATACATGCAAATCTTGAATTGACATGTTGATCTTCATACCAATCTCCATCGTAATAGGATAAAGGATATAAAACACCTTGCTCTACAAAGGAATAAATGGCATTAAAGAACCGTTCATTATCTCCATTTGCAAAGTAACTATAAAATTTGTGATGCTTTCCTGTTAATTGTGGTTCTAGTAAGAGCATACTTGTTGAACCATTTTGCCGGAAGTTTAAATCTATTGCATAGACATCGCCTTCAGCATCAACAAGAATATCGAATCCTGCAATACCGATAAACCCTTGAGAAACACCATTTTCCATTATTTTCCGGCCTGCTTCAATTACTTTTTCAGGTACCTCTAAAGCATTCACATTTCCATTGTAAAAACCATATTCATTTGTTAATTGTTTTGCTGCACCGAGGTATATAATGCCCTCAACAGGATGCCAAGCGTACTGCACACAATAGTTATCCACGGCTTCAATACATTGCTCAATGATCAGCGTTTTCGTCGCTTCTTGTGCTTTTTCCACACGCGCAATCGCTTCGTTTAATTCTTGCTCGTTATAACATATCATCACACCATACCCTCCAGCAGTAGGCAAATCATCCCCAGGCTTTATTACAACTGGAAGTGACCAAGACTGAATGGCTGACTTAAAATTTTCATATGTTACGATTTCGCGTTTGGGTAAAAACTGATTCTGAGTCCATTTTGGAATTAAGGACTTATTATTCAACTCAACAAATAACTTTTTATCCATAGCATAGTGTGCTGCATCAACAATCGAGTCGTCATGAACATATTGAAAATAAATCTGACGTTCTTCGATAGTTGCCAAACGTTTAAGTGCACCTTCATAACTCTCTTGGTCTCTAAATGTGATGACATTGTCCGGTATGGATCGTCCAATCATTTGAAAAAGCTGTGTTAATTTATGCGTGACACTAGCCTCATGAACGATGACTGGTAAATTGGCAATCAACAACTCTCTCCCAGTTAAAAAGTTGGATTGATGTTCATCTGGTTCTAACCAAGGATTGGAAACATAAGAAGGTCTAGAAGTATAGACCACATTTGTTTCATAGATATCACCCATTGTTAAGCGGGGTGCGTGTTTATTTTGTACCGTCATTTATAACTTCTCCCTTTTAATTTGATGCTCCTTTTGAATTGTATCTAAGAGATTTCTATCTTGAATTAATGTAGCCCCCATTAATGCAATGATCTTTGCACCTCTAATCAGCGCCTTATCTCCCATTGGACTTGCAGCAGCTTCTCTAAATCGATGGGTATGCCCCACCAAGCTTCTTGGTCCAATTTTGACATGTGGGTGTATCGTTGGTACAACATGGCTGACATTCCCCGTATCTGTTGAACCATACCCAAAATCATCATGACTTACCTCTTCCCCTAGTTCTGTTGCGTATTGTTCAAATAACAGGTCGAGTTTTGGTGATTTCACAAACTCATTGACGCCATTTTGAATAGGCTCAAACTCGAAATCACAACCCGTTTGTATCGCTGCCCCTTTTGCAATATCATGAACACGTCCAGTTAGCACATCCAGTTCCTTTCGTGTGGTCGCACGCGTATAAAAACGTGCATGTGTGAAATCTGGAATAATATTCGCGGCCTTGCCACCATCTAATATTACACCATGGACGCGTTCAGTCTTTTTAATATGTTGACGAATTTGAGCGACACCATTAAAAAAACTAATCATTGCATCTAAAGCATTTCGTGCCTCATAAGCATTCTCTGAAGCATGCGCACTTTTACCATAAAATTTAATATCTAGTACATCTACCGCAAGGGTGTGATTGGTTGGGTATGTTTCATTGCCTGGATGTACCATTAACGCAACATCTACATCGTCAAATATGCCTTCTTTAACATAACTCGCTTTGGCACTTCCATTTTCACCACCTTCTTCAGCTGGACAACCGAAGATGACGACTTTCCCTCCAATTTCATCGACGACCTGCTTGAGTGCTGTACCTGCTAAGACACTCGTTGTACCGATAATATTATGGCCACAGGCATGACCTAATCCCGGAAGCGCATCATATTCAGCAAGATAGCTGATTGTAGGCCCTTCTTTTGAGGATTCATATGTCGCTATAAATCCTGTTGAATGACCAGCGATGTCGCGTTCGACTTCGAAACCGCACTCAATTAAATGATCAATGAGCAATCTCGAAGCGAATAACTCTTCATTTCCAATCTCAGGTCTTTCATGAATTTGATGACTCATATCAATGTATTTCAATCTGTTGTTATCTATATAATCTAAAATCCGTTGTCTCACTGATACCAAATTAAAACTCCTTCCAAAACAAAAAAAGTTATCATCCTATACTATCAACACATATGTTTTCAAGTGTGGTTGATGTACGCCGGTGATAACATCTTTGTCGTTTTTATCTTTCAGTCCATTATAGGCTGTTGGATTTAGCACCTTTATCGCTTTACGATGAGGTTGCAGGGCTTCGTAGGGCCAATTCCCTCCACCACTCTTGATAAATATTTATTAAATTTGTACTTATTTTATCGGATTTAGGACAATTTGTCATGTGTTTTTTACAGATAAATCAAAAATTTCTATCTTATTTTTTGTATAACTGAGTAATCAGCTCAGTTTTTTTACTTTCAATCATACTAAATTGTGTTAAAATGAAATTACACATGAAGGAGGTTTGTACAAATGCCAAAAATGAACGTTGAAAGTTTTAACTTGGATCACACTAAAGTGGTTGCGCCTTATATTCGCTTGGCTGGTAAAATGAAAGGGATTAACGGAGATGAAATTTATAAATATGACATTCGTTTTAAGCAGCCGAATAAAGCGCACATGGACATGCCTGGATTGCATTCTCTAGAGCATTTGATGGCCGAGAATATTAGAAACCATACAGATAAAGTGGTTGATTTAAGTCCTATGGGTTGCCAAACTGGTTTTTATGTTTCTTTTATCAATCATGATGATTATGACGATGTATTAAATATTATTGAAAAAACAATACAAGATGTACTTGATGCGAAAGAAGTTCCTGCTTGCAATGAATTACAATGTGGCTGGGCTGCTTCACATTCTTTAGAGGGCGCTCAAGCAATTGCACAATCATTTTTAGATAAACGTGACCAATGGCATGATGTTTTTGGAACAGGTGCACACGTTTAAATATAATGTAAACTTTTAAAATAGGATGACGATGTAAAAATAATGATAAGTCACTTTGACTGAACAAAAGGCATTTCAAATTGTGTGTGATTCACAACTTGAAATGCCTTTTTAAAGTTTACAATTATAATTTTTTAATGAGATACATGAAAATAAATTGAAGCGGTAGTCTACCATATCTTGCCGTATCTGATAATTCTCTATTACCAAGTGGCAATCGACGCCGTGCCATATAAATATTTGCTGGAAAAACTGATAATAAGAAAAAGTTAATCCAACGTTTTAATACGTCAGATGGACGCGCCAAAAGTAGCTTTATACCTATCCATATTTCGCATACGCCTGTAACTAGTACAGCAGCCTTTCTGAATGGTAAATAATGAGGTACGATATTTCTGAATCGACGCTCTCTCGTAAAATGTAAAACGCCAATAATCAAAAATCCAATACCTATTAATATGCGACCTACTTTTTTCATCTCAACACCCTTTATTCAGTAATGATTGTATGGATTAATTTCGGCTGTGATGCTTGCTCTAAGATTGTAATATTATCATACAATTTTTCTTTTACTGCTTCAACATCTTGTGTATTCGCATGAATTGTTAATAGAGATTCTCCTTCTTCAACATAATCACCTATTTTTTTATTCAAAACGAGACCTACAGCAAGATCAATCTCATCCTCTTTCGTTTGGCGTCCTGCCCCTAACATCATGGATGCGATACCGATTTCATTTGCAATCATTTCTGCAACAACACCAGCTTGTTTCGCAGGTAATTCGAATTGATATTGTGCTGTTGGCAATTGTGATGGATCATCAACGATACTTGCATCGCCACCTTGATTACTTAAAAATGTTTTGAATTTCTCTAACGCTTTACCGTTTTCAATGACTTCTTTTAACATTTCACGTGCTTCTTCTAAATTGTTCGCTTTTTGAGCTAATACGACCATTTGTGAACCGAGTGTCAAAACAAGTTCAGTTAAATCTTCTGGCCCTTCACCTTTTAACGTATCAATCGCTTCTTTTAATTCTAAAGCATTCCCGATTGCAAAACCTAGAGGTTGACTCATATCAGAAATGATTGCCATTGTTTGGCGTCCCACCTGATTTCCAATTTTAACCATCGCATGTGCTAAAGCTTCTGCATCTTCCACTGTTTTCATAAAGGCACCATTACCTGTTTTAACATCAAGTACAATCGCATCCGCACCCGCAGCAATCTTCTTACTCATAATTGAAGATGCAATTAAAGGAATTGAGTTCACTGTACCTGTAACGTCACGTAAAGCATAGATTTTTTTATCAGCTGGTGTCAGATTACCTGTTTGACCTATTACAGCGACATGATCTTCATTCACGAGTCGTACAAATTCTTCTTCCGATATTTCAACATGGAATCCTTTAACCGATTCTAATTTATCTATCGTACCGCCTGTATGACCTAAACCACGTCCACTCATCTTAGCTACAGGGACATCTAACGCAGCAACTAACGGTGCCAATACAAGTGTCGTTGTATCACCTACCCCTCCAGTTGAATGCTTGTCCACTTTGACTCCTTTTATATTTGAAAGATCAATTTGATCTCCAGATGCGACCATTGCCATCGTTAAATCCGCACGCTCTTCATCCGTCATATCTTGAAAGAAAATCGCCATCGCTAAACTCGACATTTGATAATCAGGAATCTCCCCATTTGTGTAACCGTTTACAAAAAATTGTATTTCTTCCTTTGTAAGCACATGTCCATCGCGTTTCTT
This sequence comes from Staphylococcus sp. 191, assembly GCF_011174885.1. NCBI lineage: Bacteria > Bacillati > Bacillota > Bacilli > Caryophanales > Staphylococcaceae > Staphylococcus > Staphylococcus sp. 191. The sequence goes on from NZ_PNRJ01000009.1 coordinate 71,729, forward strand.
TGCAATAATATCTACCATTCTCATGGTCATTCCTCATTTCTATATGGATTTTTATTTTTTACAATATGTTTGAATTCACCTTTATTATAAACCAAAATCTATCTATTGGTAAAACCAAATCATTATAGAGATACGGACTTAAATAGACTTATCAAAGAAGCGACAACATGCGGTCCAATCGTTGATGTACCTATTACACTTCTCTTTGTTAATATGTTTTATCGACTTTTCATTATAGTTCTGTTATCTTTAAAATGATATAAGATATTAAGGAGATGTTTTAAATGACACAACAAGGCACACCACACATTCAACCTAATGGTACTAAAATTGCAAAAACTGTACTTATGCCTGGTGATCCATTACGTGCTAAATTCATTGCAGAAAACTACTTAGAAAATGTTGAACAATTCAATGAAGTACGTAATATGTTTGGCTATACAGGTACATATAAAGGAAAAGAAATTTCTGTAATGGGCTCAGGAATGGGTATCCCAAGTATCGGTATTTATTCTTATGAACTTTACAATTTCTTCGATGTAGACACGATTATTCGTATTGGTTCTTGTGGTGCAATGCAAGAAGATATTCACTTGTACGACATCATTATTGCACAAGGTGCTTCAACAAACTCTAATTATGTTGATCAGTTCCAAATTCCAGGACATTTTGCACCGTTAGCTGATTTTGATCTCGTTGTGAAAGCTAAAGAAAAAGCAGATGCTCTTGGTGCGCGTGCACACGTAGGTAATATCCTTTCATCTGATACATTTTATAACGCAAATCCAGATTTCAATCAAAAATGGATTGAAATGGGTATTCTCGGTGTAGAAATGGAATCAGCAGGTCTCTATTTAAATGCAACAAAAGCGGGTAAAAAAGCTCTGGGTGTATTTACAGTGAGTGACCATTTATTACGTGATGAAGCAACAACTGCCGAAGAGCGTCAAAATTCATTTACACAAATGATGGAAGTTGCTTTAGAAATCGCTGAATAATTTGATTTAATAAATGAGAAGTTGGGGCAGAAAAATTTGAAGACCTTGCCTTCGTGAACTGCTTGCTTAGGTGCTGAAGTCTCAACTCAATTTGGCTTAATTAAAGCAAAAACACAATAATAAAGCACTTCAAAAATCGTTTAACTGATTTTTGAGGTGCTTTATTTGTATACTGAAACTCAATTGTCCCAGTCTGTTTATTTAATATCATCTCAATCAACGAGACCATTTTATTTGTTTTTAGCTATAAAAAAAGATTGCTCATATTCATTTGCTTTTGCCCAGTGTGTTTTCCACATTTTATCACGGTTGTTCGCAAACAATTGATAACCTAAATTGCGTAAAGGTTTGGGGACGAGCCATAATAGAATAGCTAACCACTTATAACGATCGAGTGTATAGATGAGTTTGGCTATTGCTGTCGATTGAAATGTCAAATCATCGCCCTCTTGCAAAACAACGCTGTTATACTCAAGCACTTCAGGACGTGATTTTTGTAATGCTTCTCCTGCTTTACTTTTTAGTGGAACGAACTGATAATTTCTAGGCAAACCATTTCGAATGAGCCAAATTGCATAATTGTAACAATAAACACAATGATCATCGTAATAAATAATTGGCATATAATCACCTCTTGTCTTAAATATACCCACTTTTATATTTTCATATCAAATAATAAAAAAGGCTCATATTCAAAGTTTTAAATACATTTCCATTCGAATCAGAAAAAAGGTGATATCATTGACCCTATTGTCAAATTCAATCACCTTTTATCTCTACAATATTAAACATAGATGCACCATAACATAAAGCGATGCACTGTTATGCATTTATTGTTTAACTTGAATAATACGTGCATACTTCAAAAATTGAGAAGTATATGTATTTTTTACTTCTTGCGGTGTCATATAAGTCACCCCAATGATATGCCAATTCGGATTAAAACGATAGAATGACGTATTTTCAGTACTCCATTTAACCATATTACCATTCTTATTATAGCGTGGAAGCGTGACTTCATGACCTTCTAACACGTTAATATAGGTTTGGAAAATGTCAGCGTCAATACGTTCAAATTGGTCAATTACTAAAAATTGACGATCCGTCTTAGGCATCAATTCTGTAATAAACCCTTCTCTATAATATAATGCGCCCGCTTCATTTGGTAAGTAGCGCCCATACAACATTTCTTCAGAGAAATCAGGGTGGCCAACTGTGATGACTGATGTCGCATTGGCTTTCTCAACGAGTGATTTCGCAGCATTCAACCCTTCTTCCTTTTGTTCTGCAAGTAATAAAATAAATGGCTTTAATTCTTGATTTTCAGTATCTTGATGCCCAGAAACCGCTTCAAATTGCCCTTTTAAGCCATCATTTTCACTCATTTCCATAATGGCATTAAACTGTGTCGGCGTTAAACTCGCAATCGCTTGCTTAGAATTTTCTTGTAAAAAGTACAAGTTCTTAAGTTTTTGGTGTTTATTTAACGTCATCAAACTAACTGGATTGATATCTTCAATATATCGAATTTCAATCGCTGTACTATTCGTCCGACCTTGCTCTGGTGGGCGTGTATGAATATGGTGTGCCACTTCAGCACGTCCAATGACAGATTGGTTAGAATTGCGATTATAAATGATGATTTGGTCGCCTATTTCTAATTGCGTATAATGATGATAACCATTTCTTTTTATACCGTTACGTGTATGCGTATAAATTGTGTAGGTTTCATCTGGCTCAAACGCCTCTGTTTCAGACATAAAGAAAAATCTAGGAATAGAAATCTCGCCAGTCCCTAGTCCTTTGATTAATTCGAATTCATCGTATGAAATCTTATTAAAAAGAATTTCTTTCATATTATTCATTCGAAATTCTAATGATTCACTTCTTTTAAGATAATCTGATGTGAGTCGCTTGAAAGGTTCGTTAAATTTGAACTCTACATGTGTTTTGTTTTGTGCACCTGTCTTAACCCGAGTAATTTCACCCCATCCAAGTAATCCTGCATCTGTTTGTACTTGGTAAAAAATCACACGGTCACCGACTTGTGCTTGTTTGAACGCACGAAACCCTTGTGTTGGATTAAATTGTGCCCCTGACTCAAATACTGTTTTTTGTCCAACTAATGGCTCATTATGATTCCATCTATTGTATCCGCAATTCAGCCAAAAATAATTAATCTCTGCAGCCATAGTATCATTGTATCTCCTTTTAAAAAAATTATATCTTATCCTTTAATCCAGCAATGTTTTGTATTTATTATATTACTTTTCATTGAGTGTTCAACCATTGCATTAGACCGACTGCAACTGGAAGTAAATTAATGAGTACCCCGCCAACCTTTAACATTGGACTGATTGCACGATTAGGCAAAGTCCAAAGTGTGGCGATGATACCGATTATTCCGATTAACACTGGAAATACAATGGAAGGAAAGATAGGCACTTGAAAAAATATACTCGCTCCAGATAAAATACCGCAAACTAAAGCGATATATAAACCCCATTTCATGTCATTCTCCTCTTCTTAATACATAACTAATAATTAGTGAAAATTCACCTTCAAACACGTTATCCAAATCTTCTGCAGTCAATATAAAATGGTTCCCTTTTTTTATATCGTAAATTTCACCATCTGTAATGAGCTGCCCTTGTCCTTCCAGTACAGAGACCAAAACAAATTCTCTCGGCTTCATATAGTTCAATGTGCCTTGTATTTGCCAATGTGTCACAGTAAAAAATGAATTTTGCACAAACGTTGTGCACTTATGATTTTCAATCACTTCAGTTTGTGGTATTACATTAGGACTTTCTTCACTAATTTGAATGACATCTTTACTTTTTTCAAGATGTAAAGGTCTTTTATTACCGTTTTTATCTTGTCTGTCATAATCATAGATTCGATAAGTCGTATCAGAAGACTGTTGTGTTTCTAAAATCATAATACCTGCACCTATGCCATGGACAGTACCAGCCGGCACAAAGAAAAAGTCACCTTTGTGGACAGGAACTCGTCTGAACAAATGTTCAAAATCATGTTGATTTATCATTTCATTGAGTTCTTCATGAGATTGCGCATTTGTACCATATATAATTTCTGCGCCTGGTTTTGCATCTAATATATACCAGCATTCTGTTTTGCCGTATTCTCCGTTTTCATGCTCATAAGCATACGTATCATCAGGATGAACTTGAACTGATAATTTCTGTTCAGCATCCAAAATCTTAGTTAATAGCGGAAACTTTTTTGTAGGAAATTCCCCAAACAGTTTAGGTTGATTTTCCCATACTTCATCTAATGTTTGTCCTTTAAATGGACCGTTTAATATCCGATTCGCACCATGTGGATGAGCTGAGATTCCCCATACCTCACCAGTATGGTCACTCGGTAAATCATAACCAAATTGTGCGAGATTTGTTCCACCCCAAATTCTTTCCTGAAAAACAGGTTCAAGTAATAATGGCACTGGGAACCACCTCTCAATCTTTCATATTATGCTCTTTTTATATGTATGTTAGATTTCCTCTGTACCATCGTAACTCAGTGAAATGGCACAATAATCTTACATAATTGTATCATATCTCCTATAAATGTGCTTTAGTAATTAGAAAATCAAACCATCTCACTTCATGGATACCTGAGCCACTTTGCATCTTTTAAACCGCTATAATGACCTAATTTGTTTCTACTATATAATTTTCAACTAATGTTTGACGGATTTCAACTAAATGATGGGTCATTAATTTAGCCGCCTTTTTTTCTTGTCGCTTTTTGATTGCTTCTAAGATGACACTATGTTCTTCCAATAATTTCTCCATCGTTTTTTGGCGGCTATAAATATAAATATGACGTGTGCCTTTCATCGTCTGCTGAATGAGATCCGATATATTATTTAGCAACTCATACAACAATGCATTATGAGAGGCTTTAGCAATAGCAAGATGAAATTTTAAATCAGCTTCCTCACCTGATTGATGACATTGTATCGCATTGACCATTTCTTCTAATGCAGCTTCCATTGCTTGTATATCTTCATCTGTGTGCCGTAATGCGGCATATTGTGCTGTCGCAACTTCTACCGATTCACGCAATTCTAATATGTCGCGTACGCGCGCTTTTGTAAGTGTATGGGAAAGAAAATCAAATAACTGTGGCTGTTTTTGTTTTACGAACGTCCCATAACCATGCTTAATATCTACGAGTCCTATCATTCTGAGTGCATTCAGTGCCTCACGCATCGAAGCGTTACTCACACCATAGGCTTCAGCAAGCTTTTGTATTGAAGGCAATCGTTGCCCAACTTCTAAAGTTCCTTCTTCAATTTGCTGAATCAATACATCTGCAATTTGCTCATATTTCTTTTGATTCGTGATTTTCATAGCTTTTCCCCTCGCCCTCATCTCATATCTTATCAAACTTTAGCTGTCATCTCTGTATTAAAAACAACTATTTTTATGTTAATTTTTATTTACTGATAAAATCGTTTAAATTAAGACCATTTTTATTTTCAAATAAGAAAGATTTTGATAATGTGGATTATACGTGAAAGGAGTGCTCACTATTGGTAAAATTCACAAAGCTGTTTTGGCATAATACAAAAAATCAAAAACTAAAACTATTTGCCACATCATTTATTGGTTTTGCAATATTGTTATTGTTGGCTATTCTCGTAATGTCACCGTTTAATTTATTACTTCAAGCTTGGCAGATATCTATTTTAACAGGTCAACAAAGTATGACAAAATTAATTTTCATGATGATTGGTGCCATCATTCTGACAATCTGTATTTTCTCGATGGTACTCTTCCCAATCTATACAGGACTTGTACGTGTCATACGCCACTCTGTTTTAGATTCAGCGCAAATGCAATGGAAAGATTTAGTGCGCTCATTTAAAAAAGGCATTTGGGGTAAAAGTGTGATTCTAGGTCTAATGAGTATTTTATTCATTATACTGACAGTGGTCATCTATGGTCTCGTTAATGCAGGTGTTTCATATCTTGTACAACAACTCTTTAATGCCATTAGTGCTAATGACATCAGTCAAGGCTGGTTACAATTCATCATTAGTATCTTAATTGTATTATCTTCATTTATTTTAAGTATCTTCGTTTGGTTCACGGTGGTATACGTTACAAACCTTGCTACATCCTTAACTGAAGATGCTTCAAGAAGTGTTAAAGTACATCTAAAAGAAGCATGGTACGGTATTAAAAATGGTCATAAAACATTTTTACGTTTCTTCATTGGCATTTTATTACTTAATTTGATATTTATTATTATTAATCAACCTATTAATTACTTGATTCAACAAAATCTCGCACATATTTCACAAGATGTCGCTTATTATTTAATGATTATATTCAATATTATCTTTTTAATTATTCGATATCTCATTTACTTACTCATTATCGGTACAATTATTCAATATTTTGTACGTAGAGGACAAAAAGAAGTGAAATAAGCTAAAAGCCAGTCTGTTAGGAAAATCTTTCACCTCAGACTGGCTTTTATTTATTTTAATAGTTGTGTTTCTAAAAATTGCGCCGCGCCATCATGATTATGGTCGAACTCAGTTTCATATTGCGTCAATGCTTTAATCTCCGTGCTGGCATTTTTCATCGCAACCGTTACACCACCAACTTTAAACATCGCACGATCATTATCACTATCTCCAATAACAAGTGTTTCAGAAAGTTGAATATTAAAATGACGACACATCTCTTCTATTCCTGTCCCTTTATTAATATGGTATGCCATTGTTTCTACATTGTTAGGTGTTGAATTAGAAACTTCAATGTTTAATTTTGACTGCTGTGCGACCATTTTTTCTCTAAAACTTTTAATTTTGTTTAGATCAGAATGAAATAAATATATTTTTGAAAAACCAAGTTGCGTCGGTATCGTATCACGCCAAGTTAACTTCTCTCTTATTGCTTCGTGTCTTGATAACCATTCACTTTCATTTACAGTGGAAGGCTTGTCACCTTTAACTAAGCTTAACATCCAACTTTGATCTTCATTCAGGGCAAATCGCGGCTCATCAAATGGAAAGACCTCATAATAGATTCCATCTTGTTGCGCTTCCGTCACAATTTGACGTACCGCTTCAAGACTAAGATCGTGTTCAAATAATACGTGTTCATCAATATGTCCTAATGTTCCATTAGATGAGATGATACCATCAAACTGAAGATTTTCTGGTATAAGTAAATGAATCTCTTCGTAAGCTCGACCTGTCGCTAAAAACACCTTATATCCTTCAGTTCTAAGACGACCAATGACTGAAGCTGTCTTTTCAGACGCTCTGTTATTTTGATGAAGAATTGTACCATCCATATCTAAAAATATCGCTTTTATATTTTGCATGATCGCATTTCCTTTCATTCATTGATTATTCCTTTATTGTGTCATCAAATGAACACTTACGCAACACGATACACACTTATTTTCTTACAAACTGTAACCTTTTATGACAAAATGAAGTTAAACTAAAAAATGCGTAAGATACGAAGCCTATTTGCTTGTACCTTACGCTATTTATGAACAAACTGAGAATATTACTCCACAGTCACAGATTTCGCTAAATTACGTGGTTTATCAACATCTAAATCACGATGTAATGCAGCGTAATAAGAAATCAATTGTAGAGAAACAACTGAAACGAGTGGTGTTAACAACTCGTGGACATGAGGAATCACATATGTGTCTCCGTCTTTTTCAAGTCCTTCAATAGAAATAATACATGGATGTGCACCACGAGCGACAACTTCTTTCACGTTACCACGGATTGAGAGATTTACACCTTCTTGTGTAGCAAGTGCAAAGACTGGTGTACCGTCTTCGATGAGTGCAATTGTACCATGTTTCAACTCTCCACCTGCAAAACCTTCTGCTTGAATATATGAGATTTCTTTTAGTTTTAAAGCACCTTCTAAACTTACATTGTAATCAATTGTACGTCCAATAAAGAATGCATTACGTGTTGTTTCTAAGAAATCTTTTGCAATTTGTTCCATTTGTGGCGCATCATCGACCACTGTTTCGATTGCAGTAGTGACTTTCGCTAATTCACGCAATAAATCGATATTCGGATCGATGCCGCGTGCTTGTGCAACGACGTGTGACATAATTGATAAAACTGCAATTTGTGCTGTATATGCTTTAGTAGAAGCAACGGCAATCTCAGGCCCCGCATGAAGTAATAATGTATGATCTGCTTCACGAGAAAGTGTGGAGCCAGCTACGTTTGTTATTGTTAATGAACGATGACCAAGTTTTGTTGTTTCAACTAATACAGCACGACTATCAGCTGTTTCACCTGATTGAGATATATAAATAAATAATGGATTTTCTGACAATAATGGAATATTGTAAACAAATTCTGAAGCAACATGAACTTCAGTAGGAATACCTGCCCATTTTTCAATAAATACTTTACCTACTAATCCTGCATGATAACTTGTACCTGCAGCAATGATATAAATACGATCTGCTGCTTTAACATCTTCAACGATTTCAGGATCAATGTTTAAATTACCTTGTTCGTCTTGATATTCTTGGATAATACGACGCATAACTGCAGGTTGCTCATGAATTTCTTTCAACATGTAGTGGTCGTATACACCTTTCTCAGCATCAGAGGCATCAATTTCAGCAATGTAACTTTCACGATCGATAACTTGACCCTCTAAATTTTTAATGACAACTTCATCACGTTTAACGATTACAATCTCTTGGTCTTTTAATTCTTTGTATTCACTTGTTACTTGAATCATTGCAAGTGAATCAGATGCTATCACGTTAAAGTCTTCGCCAATTCCAACAAGTAACGGTGATTTGTTTTTAGCAACATAGATTGTCTCACCATCTTCAGAATCTAATAAACCTAGTGCATATGAACCGTGTAATAGAGAAACCACTTTTGTAAATGCGTCTTCAGTAGATAAACCTGTTTCAGCAAAATGTTCAATCAATTGAACAATAACTTCAGTATCTGTTTCTGAAACAAATTGAACATTAGGAATATACTCTTCTCTAAGTTCTTCATAATTTTCAATCACACCATTGTGTACGAGTGTGTATCTACCACTTGTAGATTGATGTGGGTGAGAATTTTCATAACTTGGCACCCCATGTGTTGCCCATCTTGTATGACCAATTCCCGTAGATCCATCATGATCATTGTCTGCTTCTTTACGTAACTCAGCAATTCGGCCTTGTGCTTTTGTTACAGTGACTTCGTTTTCATCACGAATTGCAATACCTGCTGAGTCATATCCACGGTATTCGAGTTTCTCTAACCCTATTAATAAAATTTCTTTCGCATTTTGATAGCCAATATAGCCAACAATTCCACACATAAATAAATTCCTCCACACTGAAACAACGGTGCTGCGCATCATTTTTTACACTTTTTGCATTCTGCTATAATGCAACAAAATGTGAACAAATGACTCCAGCATCGCATTCTATTTTATTGAATTGGTTTAGCGATCTTACTAACTTTGTCCAATAGGTTACCCTAATGATTTAATTAATAAGCTAACGAATGAGCCACATCCGGGATAGCATCCGCCGATCATATTCGATCACTATCCTCCTCGTCCACAAATCTCCAGCATGTATCTATGAGATGCTCTGCTTTAGCATATCGGTCGACAATACATGCTTTCAATTTGCGCTGGCGCTTTATAAACTGTTTCAACCTCTACCCTCCTTCTTGCAATATAGTCTATTGTACAATGAGTGAAACTTTTATTGCAAATAAAAGTATAAATGCTATAAAAGCAATAATGCCTAAGTTTTATCTATGTTTTTAACGTTTATCACTAAAATATTTATAAGTTATTTTAATTATAATCTTTTGTATTGCTATATTAAAATAACAATCCTTTTTTAGACTCAATATCCAAAATTTAAAGTATTCATCATCTAAAATGTCGTTAATTTTCACTTAAATCGGCCAGTCTCTCGATGGTATTTTGTGTATAGTTTGATGATGTAATTGCAAAAATCGAGTAGGAGAATAGCCATTAATTGACTATTCGTCCTCTCACACCACCGAGCGTACGGTTCCGTAC